>DWVA01000257.1 GCA_019120475.1 Candidatus Blautia intestinipullorum
CAATATCATAATTCACCCGCAGAAACACTTCTTTTCCTGCCTGTTCCAAAAATTTAGTACCGTTCATATTCAAATTCTTCACACGGTTTCTCTTCATAAACGCCTCTGCACTGTCCCCTTCTCCATTCACCAGATTCTTTTTCATCATTTGTTCGCCAAGATTTTTGCCCATGCCGCTTTTCGCAATATCCACCAGACTGTCTCCTGACAATGCTTCTCCTGATTCACTGACAAATTGTCCAAGCTCACTGTCAACTGTGCCCAGTCCCTCCCCTACTATGCTGAGGAACTGAGATACATCGTTCGCCAGCTGGGAACTCGTTCCTCCGCTTCCAGACAAAGATCCATTCAGTCCTGTAGCAAAATACACATGCGCATACTGCGCAAGCTCTTTCGCCGCTGCGTCTACTGCTATCGTCATTCTGGCCTGTACATATGCAATCTGTATGATAGAATAAAGTGTAATCATCATAAACATAAATACCGGGAGTGCTATAGCGGCTTCAATAATAACAGCACCTTCCTGTCCATACTTTTTTTTCATTTTCTCTTTTCTATTTTTTCGTATCATTCTTTTCTCACTTCTCATTTATGAATATCCGCGGACACTGGACAATTTGTAGGTACACCAAGCGGAGGACTCTGTTACTGTATTGGTATCCACACCTTTCATAGAGTTTACGATAGGAAGTTCCAGGAGAAGTGGCTTTACCTTCAATTCAGCATTTAATGAAAAATAGCATCTTGATTTACTGAGATCAAAATTTTGCTTTCCCATTTTCTTCATATTAGCTTCTATCAAATCACCTGTACGAAGAAGTATAGCCGAGTAGGTTTCCGAACTGGTGACACCCATCAGAAGGAAAAAGTACATATAGTCTCCATAATAAATACCGTTTTCATCTACAGGCTCTCCTTTGTTGTCAAAGTTTGCCGCTTTGTTTCCACTGATGGAATAGCACCAGCTATCGGCATCGGTTTTATACAGGTCTACAGGAACACCTGCTTTCAGGCGGTCCATATCTTTCGCTGACTCCATTGTTGCAATGACGCCAATCAGAACACATTTTGTTACAGCCGGAGGGACTACGCCACCTGTAGCTGTCATGATGGCAGTCGCTATTCCATTTAATGTACTGTCCGAATAGAAATTCTGAAATCCTGAAACCAGATTTAAAACCTCCCGGATAGCAAAGATATTTTGATATGAAGTTTTCAAATTTTCATCTATATTAGTGTTTCCATATAATATATATTCTACCTCTCCAAGATTCATCTGGTTGTGAGAAGTGTTGATCGGCTGGTTCGTCAGAGACTGATTTTCCGGAGTCTCCCTCGCATCCTCTTTCTCCCATAGTTCTATATATCCTGGATATCCATCTCCGGTAAAATCTCCTGAAACAAAATGTTCATTATTTTTAGCAGCTAAGCGGTGCTGTCCTTCATTATTAAATGTAGAATAACTGAACATATCCATGACATATTCCGCTACATAAATCTGATCACGCAGTTCCTCACCATTTCCACTGAGAAGGTTATTGATAATTGTAGCAATGCTTCCAATCGCTGTACTGATCTTTACCGTATTTCCCCCATGGGAAGCCCCCAGATTACCGCCTTTCCCTTTCAGATATTTATCATCTACATTCTGTGACGTGCTCTTCATCTCATCGGCTTGTGATTTGTACTGCTCATTTCTTTTATCATTCTCTTTAATTTCCTGGTCTATTTCCGTCAATTTGTCATCAAATTGATTTTTCAAAAGAGAAAACATTTTGGGCGCCTCTGTATTCAGATCCGGAATATTTCCGGTTTCCCCATTTTTTTTCTGTGGTGCATGATATATGTCAGATGCAGAGGGCTTTAAAAGGGAACTGTAGTATCCTGCCGCATCTTTTCTGTTTACACTAAGGCTAAGATCCGCCTGAGCAGGGATAATCTTGCGTCCGACTCTAATTACATCTTCTTTTCCTTCCAGCTTAGTAACTTGATTTCCTCCGTAAGTAAATTCTTTCACAGAATTCAGATAATCCTGCATATCCTGCCGTATATTCACTAAACGTTCTTTCAAATCATCTACTGCCTGTCCACCGGCTTTTCCTAACTCGGCTGCCAATTTTGCGCTTTCATCCTGTGAATCCCCGCTGTATTCTTTTTTTTCTGACTGAGCATAGTCTGAGGAACTTCCACTCCCTGCTATCGCATTACCCCAATCCTCTCTCCGGGATGAATATGTAATAACAAGATTTTTTATTTTATCCAGGGAAATTGTTTTATAATTTTGTCCATTATAAGAAAAACTCCCTCCATAAATCACAATGTCCAGACGTTTAATCTGTTCTGTTATGTCAGTTTCCACCTGGTTGAATTCATTTCTAACTTCCTCTAGAAATTCTCCAATACGAGTGTTTCGTCCCAGATATTCGCTGTAAAATTCATATCTTCTTTCTTTTACATTTCCAATTGTATCCAGACCGCCGGCATATTGAGCATTAGATTCAGCCGTTTTTCTATATTTCTGGACAAACGCCAGATAAGCACTGGAACCATTCCCTGCATAATATTTTTGCTGTACAGATTCAATTTTCTGGATTGCCGTCTGTATCTGTGTTTTCCAGTCTGCCGGCAAATCATTTTCCGGCAAAATAACACTTTGTACAGTTTCTTTTAATCCAGAAGTAAAAATATCTCCGGATTCCGGAACAGATACAGAAGTATCCGGATAAGGTGAACAGTACAGAGCCGCCTGGAGTTGAGCATACCTGTCCATCAGCCATCTGCCATTGTTAGAAAGTGTATTCAAATCACTGCTGCTAACAGAATTCTGAACCTTCATACAGTAGATCGCCGGATTTGTATCACTATTAGCCGTGGTTGGATCAGGCAGTCCGGCGCAGGCGTTTGTAATATTTCCAGTGCTGATCTCTACAGCTTGAATTTTACTGTCAATATCCTTCAGAAGTTTTTGGAATTTCTGATTATTAATACAATATAAAATTCCCGTATCTGTCTCTACTTTGCTGCCAATATCTTTGGGCTGATAATTCCCCATATAAGTGTTCAAGGTATACATTGGAAAGTTTACCAGCTTAATACCGTCTGTCGCTGAATAATACATCGTAATAAGTTCCGTTATCTTTGAAAAATCTCTGGCAATTTTTCCCAGATGATCTTCATATTCCTTGTATTTATCCAAGGACGGTATTCCTTTAGATTCGTACGCGTCAGTATAACATTTCACTGCCATATAGCTATAGTATGCTTTTTCCAGCAGTTCTCCCTCTGCCTCCGCATAGTCCTGTCGCGCTTCCACAATCGGCTGATCCTTCTCTGCTCCGGATACTCCTTCCAAAACATTTTTAGATTTTAGTTCTGACAGTATATTGTTAACAATCTCATATGGGCCTCTGTACTTCATAAATTCAACGATAGAATCTTCCAAAAGAGCCGCATTATCCCCCATACTGCTGTCGCTTACTTCGGAAACCGATGCTGCTTCAGTAAACTCAACCTGAAGAAAGTCACTGATATCTCCCTCCTCTACAGAGGCAAGATATTCTGTAAAAAGCTCGCTTCCTTCTCCTGAAATTCCTTTTGCATTCATCATGCCGGTAAAATATGTCTCTGTAACATCATAAAATTCCTCAATATTCTGACAGGAGGCTACCAGTCCATAGTATTCTTTTAACTCTTCATCATAATGCGACATGAGAGAATACAAGGCCAGATCACCGGCAGATGAGGCCTCTGCCTTACTAAGTTCCACTCTGCTGATATCGCCGAACAGACAGACTACAACAATGCAGGGAACCAGGATCAACACCAGAAATACCGATATTGCGCCTCTGCTGTTATTCAATTTTGCTATTTTTCTATCCTGTTCCATTGCACCTCTCCAATAAATACTGACACACTAATTGACAAATCTTCCCAACTCGTCCATCGCGCTTTTTATTTTGCCGAATATATCCTGCGCTCCCTTGTTTCTTTCCAGCAGATCCTGTACAGCAGATACATTTCTTACAAATTCTGCCGGATCTCCCACAGGTTCCACAGTAGTAACCACATAATGGAATTTTACTTCCTGATCTGAAAACGGAATCCGGATTGGAAGTTCTATGTCAAATTCACATTCCACCCTCAGTGACGACACTAAAATATTCAGTTTCGGAGTCACTGTTACCTTAACATTTCTGGGCGACATCGCCTTGAATGCCAGAGGTTTCATGGAATCTATTTTCTCCGTCAGCTCACTTTCCACATCCTCTCCGATAGACTGTGCATTTCCTGTAAGAATGTAACGGTACGGCACAACGTCTGCCGCGCTTGGACTGGAAGGCACTGTATTCCCATTTTTTTGTATGTATCCCAGCATGGGATTTTCACATCTGGCCGCACCGGAAACAGCGGCATGGTTTACTGCAAATTCTACACGGGCATATTGATAATAAGCTTCCCCCACCATGATCATCATAAAGACGATAATAAACATAATGGGAAAAACAAAGGCCGCTTCCACAATGGTCATGGCCCCTCTCTGAGAATTATTTATCTGTTTTTGATCCATTTTATTCCTTATCTTTTCTTTGTAACATGTGTCTGACAGCATAGCCGCCAGACACATACAGCCGAACTCAGGTGTTTTAATTGGATACTGCGTTCTGAGCAGTTTTATTAATCGACTTAAACAAATTGTTCAGTAAATCCTGTATTTGATTTCTAAACACAACCGCCAGGAGAACCGCAATTCCTATAAGTACAACCACTGCTACAATATCCACCGCGCCTTCCTCATCTGTCAGGAAATTTTTTAAGTTACAGCGGATCATAAAATATAAGTGATCTAAAATATTCATTTTTCCTCCTCCTTTCCTCTTCTATATTCTATTAATCACAACCGTTTTTACGGTCATAATTATCCTTTAAACTCCTAAATTTGAAAAAATAGGGATCACCACCATTATCAGAATACCTGCGAATGTCAGGCACATGGGAAGCAGAAGCTTACTATCAGCCAGCTCTCCTTTGCGCTTCACCATCTGTTTTTTCAATTCCCATACTTCCGCACTTTGCTGTGTCAGCATTTGGGATAATTCTCTGTTTCCCCGAAGGATTCCCTGTATCAGTGTAGAAGTAAATTTTCTGATTTCCAGCAGCATACATCTCTGCCCAAACTGCTGGAAAGCGTCTGCAGATGAAGTGCCGTTTCGCATTTCTACCACACTTCTTTTCATTTCTTCATAAATCGTACCTTCTGAGGATTCTGCAATCTTCTCCCAGGCCTCTGTAACAATCATTCCCGAGTTGACAAGAAGAGCCAACTTTGATACAACATCGGAAAAATCTGACAGAATATCTTCTTTTTTCTTAGCGATCAAATCCTGAGTAGCTTTTCCATAGTAAAGATATGCCGCCACTCCGCCGATCAATATGACAATAAACATCACCGTACTGCCCGACAGACAATACATCGGAGCCGCAAAAGCCATAACTGTCAGCGCCATGGTATAACGCTGAGCATATACAACTCTTAAATAGTAATCTGCAAACTTTGCCTCGTAGAGTGCTCCAAGCTGTCTCCTAAGATTACGTGCCTGCTTATTCTTATAATTAATTTTAAGGATCTGTGTCGCCCGGTATCCTACAAAGTACATCTCATGAAACGGATAGTCCTCATCATTCAGCCCCTCAAAAAGGCCCCTATCTTTTCTCCCCTGTATATACAATACCAGCCAGAGTATCAGAATGAGCAGTCCAGCGGTCAGTATCACAATATCTGTGGTCTTAAACAATGTCATTTCTTTCAACCTCACACTTTAATATCCAGAAGCTTCCGTCCTATAAAATAAGACACTACAAATAAGGCGATTGCGATTGTTGTGGAAATAACTCCGCTCGGAGTAGCAAAATTGGCCGCGAATTCCGGGCTTGACATCTTAATCATTCCAACAAGGCATATCGGCATCACAAGCATAATATACTGCTCATTTTTGCTGCCTGCCACGGTCGTTTCAATTTCCTGAGATACAGCCATTTTGTCAACAATGATCCGACATGTATTATGGATGGTTTCCCTGATATTTCCTCCCCGTCGATAACAGACTTCAAATACTCCTGCAAAATCTTCTATATCCGTACACGCGCTTCTCTTTCCAAAGTCTGATATAAGTTCTTCTATATTGATTCCATTAAGCACTCCGCTGTTAATAACCTTCAGCTCATGAAGAATAAACGCTCCTTCATCATATTGATTTGTCAGATCTTCATAGGCTGTTCTGAAAGAATCCTGTACATTCTTTCCGCTTCCCAAAGACGTCGCGAGCGCCTCCAGCATATCCCGAAACTGACTCTTCAGTTTTTTCTTTCGGGAATTCACAATTTGCTGGTTTCGAATCGGAAGAAAAAGCTTACCGGCGACTGTTCCGCATACTACTATTACAATAAAATTAAGTATATATGTCAGCACAGTAGGGTCTCCAAACTCATCTTTTCCAATTCCGCCGTAAAATAGATATCCTACGGCCCCGCCTGCTATAAAAGCAGCCAAAAAATAAATAATCTTCTCCAACTGAGACATATAATAAACATGGTAGTTTATCATTCTGTCTCCTGTCACTGAACGGTAATACTGAGGCTCTCGTTCTTTTTCTGTCTTTTTTTCTTTTTTCAATGCCGTTTCCTCTTTTTTAAAAAATTTTTTTGATTCCAGCCAACTTCAGTTTTTGCGTATTCCGCATTTCATTATCTGTTCTAATCATTTCTCCGCTGACATGTTCCAGCGTACTTTTTTTATCCTCTTTAAATGTATATAAAGGATTCAGCATCACCCTTCCATCTTCTCCCACTCCAAGAACTTCTGATATCTGTACTGTTTTTCTGCTATGATCCCTCATTCTCGAAAGATGAATTATAATATCCACCGCACTGGAAATCTGCTGACGTATAGCTGCCAGAGGAAGGCCTTCGGCGCCCTGAAGCACCATCGTTTCCAGACGGCTCAGCATATCTTCCGTAGAATTCGCGTGTCCGGTAGAAAGGGACCCGTCGTGTCCAGTGTTCATAGCCTGTAGCATGTCAAGAGCTTCCGCCCCACGAACTTCTCCGACAATAATACGATCCGGCCGCATACGAAGACTTGCTTTAATCAGATCACGAATCGATATATCGCCGGCTCCGGAAGAATTGGCGTTTCTTGTTTCCAGACTGACAAGATTGTCTACTCCTTTAATCTGAAGCTCTGCAGAATCTTCTATAGTAATAATACGCTCATCCTTGGGTATATAGTTGGAAAGCGCGTTCAGAAAGGTTGTCTTTCCTGAGCCGGTCCCTCCCGATATAAAAATATTGTATTTTGCCTCTACCAGTATTTTCAAAAATTCCGCTACCTTTTTCGTAAGAGATCCATAGGAAATCAATTTTTCGATGGTCATGGGGTCTTTTGAAAATTTTCGGATAGTAACAACCGGACCGCACAAAGAAATAGGAGGAAGAACCACATTTACACGCGATCCATCAGGCAGACGCGTATCTACAATAGGGTTCGCCTGGGTTACCTCACGCCCTGCTCTGCCAACAATTCTCTGTATAATATCCTCCAGTTGTTTTTCACTTTCAAAAGCCTGATCCAGTCTTTTAGATACGCCATTTTGTTCTATAAAAATATTCCCTGTTCCATTGATCATAACTTCTGTTATAGTTTCATCCTTCATAATCGCGTCAAGCAGGCCAAATCCGCGAATGGACGAGTAAATGGCATCCACCACTTCCGCTTTCTGACCAATAGGAATATACTGTCCTGCAAGACTTTCCGCCACAAGTTTTTCGATTCCTTCATGAAGCTCTTCATCTGACAAACTGCTCAATGGAAAATCATCCAGTACACGGCTTCTTAATTTTTTAATTGTATCTTCTATTTCTTCTCTTTTCATACGTCCACCTGCCTGTAAATTGCTGCTACATAAGCCTATCAAAGAAAGGAGACTGTCCAATCTCTTTTGCTATATCTGACGCAGCAGTACGTTCCAGCCTTTTCATCCTTCCATACATCAGATCCTGATATTCTGGATCTGCCGCATGAACATTCTCACTGCATCGATTATCAATCACCTGTATTTTAGATAAAATTCTTTTATCTTCATTTTCATCTCTGATCATGGTTTCCTGAAGCAGTCTTTTAAGTTTTATCTGTGATATTTCAGATCCATCATTTATCACCAAAATTTTTTTCGCATAGTCCATGAGCAGATTCCTTTTCCAGGACCCTGTTCCATCCGAGTCAACAATAATAAAGTCATAGGAATGATATACCGCTATCGTGTCCAGTATCTGTGTGAGATCATTTTTTGTCATTTCCCGAGAATCCAAAGTAACAGTAAAGGGCTCATAAAAATATACGCCTTCTTCACTTTTCCTTATCATACTTTCCAATTTCAACGCAAGATTAGAATGACTGCTTTTTACTGCATACAGCACATCCGACATTGTGGAATTGCCGTCTCCCTGCAGAAATGGACGGATCACGCCATTTTCCTCCAGATTCAAGTACAGCACTTTATTTCCATATGCTGCCAGTCTCATTGCACAGGCTACCGCCATTGTAGTAGTCCCTACACCTCCAGACGCTCCCACAAAAAAATATATTGAGCTTATACCTTCCGTTTCTTTATAGGCCACTCTCTGATCAAGTTCAGCATAGAGTCCAAGAATTTCTTTATAAAGCAGTTCTGCCCTCTGATATTTACCTACAACTTTAACACCATCTATCGCTTGAATTTCTGAATCTTCAGATAAATATGCCATAATTGTTGTTTTAGGAAGATCAATTTCATCTGAGACAAGATTTGGATCCGCTAGCAGAATATCTATCTTTGTATTTTGTATAATGTTCAGAAAATCGTTCTTATTGTCAAAAACTGAAATTTCCATTTTATCTGTATAGTGCGTTGTAAAATAGCGGATCAGTCTCGATACATATATAGTATCCTGATCCAAAATTCCCACCCTGATTTTCATAAATTCCCTCCATTTATCAACAGCCTTTTCTATCTGATTCTTTTCTTATTTCTTATTATTTCATTAGAGAACCTCTTTATCTTCAAAGATTTGATGCCGCAGTATTTCCATGTTTTGTCTCTATATTTTTCCGTACTTCTTTTAATATCCGGCTTAAACTCTCAGGAGTCATTCCCAGATAGGATGCAATATCCTTTTTTCTGACTAATTCTGAAAGACCTGGATATGTTTCCCGAAACCATTGATATCGCTCCTGTACTTCGCATATCATAAGAATTTTATTATGCTCTATTACCTTACGCAAAGACATACTTAACATTCTGCTGTAAACATGTGAAGCTTCAATGTTATTATGAATCAGTTTTACCAGACAGACCATTGGCACACACAAAATCGTGCACTCATTTACAGCTTCCACACTGCATATTGATTTTACTCCAACCGCTAAATTTGCAACAGAAACTGCTGCCTCTCCAGGTATATATCCAAAACAGTAAACCCTCTCTTTTCCAAAAATATCTTTATATACTGCTTTTAAGACGCCTCTAACAATAAACCCTACTTCTGTTACTGTTTCTCCTTCTTTAATTACTCTCTGGCCTTTTTCTAAATTTTTTATGTATGAGTTATTGTCTAATGCAGCCAAAGTCCCTGTATCTTTTATACCAACGGTTGTCCTCCAAAACCCCTCTAAATCAAACATATTTTTCTTTTTCCTTCCTGAAGCGATATCCTGAATGTATCATTTTCACATTTTTCTTTAAATTATCTGACTATATAATACAAATATTTTTCTACAATTATATAAATTATATCATGTCGAAAAATGTCAGTCTAATTTACGCTTGATTCAAATCAATCTCAAAGCACAAAAAAAGACATCCCCACTTTTCATGGAAATGTCTTTTCTCACTGATATATCAATCCTGTTATTTTCCCCGGTTAAGCGGTTACTCCGCCGTTTCCCCGCTTTCTTCTGTATCGGCCGCGTCGTCTGTGGAAGCTCCCGCGTCTTCTGCGCCGGTATCTTCTGCTTCCTCTGTTGCAGGAACATCATCTTCTACAGGAACCAGCACTTCGTCCTCATCCAGTGTATCTTCGGAAGCTGCGTCGGTCTCTTCTGACGCTGTGCTGTCTGCGGAAGCATTATCTGTATCTGCTGTGTTCTCCTCTGCTGCTGCATCGTCCGCTGCCTCTGTAGTGTCTGTAGCCGTGTTGTCTGCCGCTTCTGTATCCTCTGCTGCTGCGTCTCCATCAGAGCTTTCCTCCGGAGAAGGCGTAGGCGTCGCAGTTGCAATGCTGAATTTGTGGCTGTCTGTAAGCTTCAGAGTTTTCAGAACATCCTCGTCCACTGTAATATCCGCCTCGTCCATCCACTGCTGGGTAGTGTCTGTATACAGCTCGTTTTCTCTGTCTGTAATGATGGATTCCTTCTTATCCTCTGTAGCTTCTTCATCTACTTTTTTATTTAAGCGCACCACATAATAAGCTGTGTCTGTCTCGATTACATCCGGCCCCAGCTCTCCGTCGTCCAGGGTTCTCAGAACATCTATAACCTCGTCCGGATAAG
Source organism: Candidatus Blautia intestinipullorum (assembly GCA_019120475.1). Classification (GTDB taxonomy): domain Bacteria; phylum Bacillota; class Clostridia; order Lachnospirales; family Lachnospiraceae; genus Blautia_A; species Blautia_A intestinipullorum. The sequence goes on from DWVA01000257.1 coordinate 10,583, forward strand.
CGGAAGAGGAAGTCATCTCCTCTCCGTCTGTTTCGGTTTCTTCACTCTCATTTGTATCAAATGTACCTTCCAGAGCAGTATAGTCCTCGCTGACAGACTTTGCCGTCTCGTTGAAATCCCCGTCCGGATCTTCTTTCATAGCGTCAAGAATCTTCTGCGCGTCCTCTTTCTTCTGCTTGATCTCGTCGTCAGACAGATCGGCGGTGGAAAGGCTTACATAGGTAAAAGAAGACTGCTGCGCTTCCTCATCAGACACATTGGTATCCACATCGGCAACAATGGGATCGTGCATACGTTCCTGATAAGTCTGAAGTTCCAGATAAGTCTTTACCTGATCCTCTGTAACAGCCAGGTCTTCCAACGTTTCTTCGCTGTTGGCCTTGATAAAGGCCGCAGCTGCATCCGCGATCGCCGTCTCGTCCTCTTCTGTAACAGTTACCTTGTAATCCGGCGCTTTTTCCCGCAGGATATACATCAGCTCGATCTGCTCAAGTGTTTCCTCAACAGCCTGCTCTCCGTAGGTCTTTCCTTCCTCTGCCTCGGCGTCCCAGATCTCGTAACTTGTGCCGCCCATAAAGCTGGCGTACATTGCCTCTGCCTGAGCCTGACTCTGACGGACCATAAGGCTTAGGATTCCCATGGGGATATCTTCCCCGTTCACAGTGGCGACAGTCTGAGTCCCATCTACTTTTTCTTCTTCACCGCAGCCTGTCAGCATGCCTGCGGCCATTACTCCCGCAAGTGCGGCAAGGGCTGTCTTTTTTACTATTTTTCTCATTTCTTCCTCCATTGTAGCCTGATTTCACTTCTACAAGTATAAACTTTTTTTGTCTCCAGAGCAAGGAGAAACACAGAAAATACACATATTCCTCGGAGTTTCTTTTATTCCTCCGCCAGCTTTTCCAGCTCCTTCAAAAACTCCGTCAGTGTCTCCAGAAGTTTTCCTGCCGGCGTAAACAGGAATTTCGGTTCCTGCTCCGCTTTAAATTGAAGTCCCCTCCTGTATTTCTGCAAAAGTCCAGGAATCCCCGCCGGATTCAGTCTCGCTTTTTCATAAAGGGTGATCTTCAAGTCCGCGCCCATCTGCTTGATTTCCGCCACATAAGCCCTGTGCGCCAGTGCTTTTATACGGGCGATTACAAGAAGGTTCAGCACTGCCTTGGGCATTTCGCCGAAACGGTCCAGAAGCTCCTCCAGCATATCGTCATAGTCCTGCTGGTTTTCAATCCCCGCGATCCTTTTGTAAACATCCAGCTTCTGATATTCATTGCTGATGTAACTGTCGGGGATAAAGGCGTCGATATTCAGGTCAATAGTTGTTTCAAAGTCCTCCATGGTATGGATGCCCTTTGCCTCCTTCACCGCCTCGCTGAGCATCTTGCAGTAGAGATCGTATCCTACGGCGTTCATATGTCCGTGCTGCTCCGCTCCCAGAAGATTTCCCGCTCCCCGGAGCTCAAGATCCCGCATGGCGATCTTAAAGCCGCTTCCCAGATCCGTATACTGCCGGATTGCCGCCAGACGTTTTTCCGCCGTCTCCCGCAGCATCATGTTCCGGCGATACATCAGAAAGGCGTAAGCTGTTCTGTTGGAGCGGCCGATCCTTCCCCGGAGCTGATAGAGCTGGGAAAGCCCATACCGGTCGGAATCATGAATGATCATAGTGTTTACATTGGAAATGTCAAGTCCTGTCTCTATGATCGTTGTGGATACAAGCACGTCGATATCACCGTTGATAAAGGCGTACATCACAGCCTCCAGCTCCCTCTCGCTCATCTGGCCGTGGGCGAAATCCACTCTCGCTTCCGGCAGAAGCTTTGAAAGGCGCAGAGCCACCTCTGCAATATCGTTTACCCGGTTATACACATAGTATACCTGGCCTCCTCTTCTCAGCTCACGGTTTACCGCCTCCCGGACGGTTTCCTCATCGTACTCCATGACGTAGGTCTGAATGGGAACTCTGTCCATAGGAGGTTCTTCCAGAACGCTCATATCCCGGATCCCGATAAGGCTCATATGAAGGGTTCTGGGGATCGGAGTAGCCGTCAGAGTGAGAACGTCTACGTTTTTCTTCAACTGCTTGATTTTTTCTTTGTGGACAACGCCGAAACGCTGTTCCTCGTCAATGATCAGAAGACCCAGGTTTTTAAATTCCACATCCTTGGAAAGCACCCGGTGGGTACCGACCACAATATCCACCTGTCCTTTTTTCAGATCACTGATGGTTTTCTGCTGCTGGGCCGGCGTGCGGAAGCGGCAGAGCAGATCCACCCGCACCGGAAACTCTTTCATTCTCTGGACAAAGGTATTATATATCTGCTGGGCCAGGATAGTGGTGGGCACAAGATATACCACCTGGCGGCTTTCCTGGACTTCCTTAAAGGCGGCCCGGAGGGCAACCTCTGTCTTTCCATAGCCCACGTCTCCGCATACAAGGCGGTCCATGATCTTCGTACTTTCCATATCCCGTTTTGTATCCTCAATAGCCGCAAGCTGATCCTCTGTCTCCTCGTAAGGAAACATTTCCTCGAACTCCTTCTGCCATACCGTATCCGGGCCGCAGACATAGCCTTCTTTTTCCTGACGGACAGCGTACAGCTCCACCAGCTCCTTTGCTATATTCTGGACAGCTCCCCGGACTCTTGTTTTCGTCTTCTTCCATTCCTGGCCGCCCAGCTTGTTCAGCTTAGGCGCTTTCGCCGTATCCGCTCCGGAGTATTTCTGAAGAGCATCCAGCTGGGTGGCAAGAATATAGAGATTGCTTCCTCCTCTGTATTCTATTTTGATATAGTCCTTAACGACTTTATCCACCTCTACCTTTTCGATTCCCCGGTAGATACCCAGACCATGTTTTTCGTGAACCACAAAGTCTCCGATGGAAAGCTCGGAAAAATCCTGGATCCTGTTGCCGCTGTAGGTTTTCTTTTTCTTTTTTTTCTTCTGCTCTTTGCCGAAAATATCGGTTTCGGTAATAACGGCAAATTTGATCAGCGGATATTCAAATCCTTTTCTGGCGTGTCCATAGGCCACCATGATCTCTCCCGGATTCAGGATACGGTCCGTATCCTGTCCGTAAAAAGCGTTCAGCCCTTCTTCCTGCAGATCCTTTGCCAGACGTTCCGCCCTTGTACGGGAACCGGAAAGAACTACGATCTGATATCCCTGTTTTTTATATTGCTGAAGATCCTTTACCAGAAGTTCAAAGCTGCTCTGATAGGAATTCATGGATTTTACTGTAAGAGAAAAATGCTCAGTAATATTCCATCCGGCTTTCTGAGGTTCCAGTGCGGACAGAGAAACACAGTTTCTCATATTCAGCTTCTTCTGGAGTTCCTCCCAGCCGCACATCCATCCCTCTGAAATGCCGCCCGTACCTTTTTCTTCTCTGTTCCGGCAGCTCTGGCGGAATTCCTCCTCCACAGCTTTGGCGTTTTCCACAATACGGTTCGGCTCATCCAGAAAGACTATAGTCTTCTCAGAAGGAAAATAATCGAGGAAGGTCAGACCGCTTCTGTCCGCCTGCTGCTCCGCAGCCGGATAGATCACGATCTCTTCCAGATTTTCCAGAGAGCGCTGGCTCTGGGCGTCGAAGCTTCTGATGGAATCGATCTCGTCGCCCCACAGCTCGATCCTCCAGGGATTCTCCTCGGTAAGGCAGTATACATCCACGATCCCGCCTCTGACAGAAAACTGTCCCGGCATTTCCACCTGACCTACCCGTTCATAACCCATCTTCACCAGATCGTCTTTCAGTTTATCCATATCCACAGCGCTGTCGCTGCGGAATCGGAGAAGCTGTTTTTTTATGGCGTCCAGGGGACCCAGAAAATCCATGCAGCCGTCGATGCTTGTCACTACGGTAATCTCTTTCTCCGTGAGCATTGCCTTTATGACCTGCATTCTCTGCCGGATGATGAGATTTCCATGAATGTCCGCTTGGAAAAACAGAAGATCTCTTGCCGGATAATAATATACGTTTTTGCTGTAAAAGCGGTAATCCTCAAAAATCTGTTTTGCGCTCCGCTCGTCTTCAGCCAGGATCAGATGACATGGAAAAAGCCCGGAAAGCCCATAAATAAAATGTGCTTTCTGGGACTCCATACATCCGCTGACAGCTATGACGCCCTGATTTTTTCCAGCCTGCTTCTGAATTTCCTCCATCTCTGCAAGATTCTGCAGAGGCTGCAAAAATGTTTTCATACGACCCCCGATTTTTTATTAAACTCATTCATTGCCGCGTCCACACCTTCGGAGAGAATCGTTTCCACTGCTTTGCAGGCTCTCTCCTGCGCTTCATCCACCAGCTTCCGCTCCTCTCCCGGAATCCTTCCCAGCACATAGTCTGCCAGATCCCAATCTTTCGGTTTTGCTCCTACGCCGACTCTGATACGGATAAATTTCTGAGTTCCAAGCTTCTGGATCAGATCTTTGATCCCGTTGTGACCTCCGGCGCTTCCCTGTTTGCGGATCCGAAGCTGCCCCGGATCCAGATCAATATCGTCATAGATCACGATCATCTCTGTCTCCGGGTCTATTTTGAAATAATTCGCCATTTCCCGCACCGGACCGCCGCTTAAGTTCATATAAGAAAGAGGCTTCATTAAAAGAGCCGGCTGCCCGCCGATGATCCCCTTTCCATACATGGCATTGAACTTTACGCCGCCCTGGGGAATCCGGTATTCTTCCACCAGTCTGTCAACTACGTCAAATCCCATGTTATGGCGGGTCGCCTCATATTGTCTTCCTGGATTTCCCAGACCAACTATTAAATACATGCCTGTTTTCCTCACTGTTAATTAAAGTATACCATTTCATCCGGCAGGGGTTCGCAGGGCTCTACATAATCTGCGTAAAGGACGATCCCCTCGCCCTGGTATTCCATACGGTTCTCAATTCCTACCTTTGCCGTAACTTCCACCCACTGACCGGGATTCAGCTTGGGCGCGTAGGGACTTCTGCACACATATCCCAGGAATGTGGTGTCGTCCGCGCAGCAGGTCATGGCCGTTCTTCCGGGAACAAAGAATTTGCTTCCCATTCCTCTTGGCTTCATGACTCTTGCCTTAAAGCGCACAGTCTTTCCCTCATAAGTTTCCGGATGATCCATGGCGTCCACAAACCAAATGCCGTAATCCTCCGGAAGAATATCGATCACAGGAGCATTTACGTCAAAAGGCATCTCATCCTGGAAAATATCGTCCAACTCTCCCTCTTCATCCTCAAAGATCACTTCCGCCCTCTGATTCGCCACCTTGATGCTACGGCGGTAGGAGGGAAGAGGATCTTCTCTTTTGCACCGGTTAAATACCACCATGTCGCTGGTTCTTACCATGTCCATAAAGATAGATTTCATATTTGCCATATATACCTGGAAGGTGCTTCCGTCCACGCAGGTGATCTGCTGCTCCACACCCCAGCCTTTCGGTTTCTGCAGCTTATGAAAATTGCTCACCAGCCACATTCCGTTATATTCTATGATCACACGCTCCGGCTGATGAAGAATATCCATGGCGACAAGCCTCTCCGTGGTAAGATCCTCCTCCTTTTCGATAATCTCCACCACCGTATTGCTCATCTCCAGCATACTTGTGTCATATTCCTCTTCTCCCTCCTCGCAGAGAATGAGAAGAGTCTTTCCATCTATATAAAAATAATCCTGCTGCAGGGTAAAGTTCAGGAAAGAGGTTTTACCACTTTCCAGAAACCCTGTGATCAGATAAATAGGAACTGTAATCTCGTCCATATTTCCTCCTTCTTGCCCGATGTTTATTGGGCATACAGGTACACCCTTGGGTGTTTCCTCCTTCTTAGATCTCAAACAGTTCTGCCAGCTTCTCTTCGTTCAGTTTGGAGCCGATCACGCAGAGACGGCCTGTATATTCCGGCGCGCCGGAGCGGATCTCTGTTTCCTCCGGTACCATATCAAAATAGATCCAGGTTCCGTCCTCGCAGGGAAGCATTCCCTTTGCCCTGAGGATGGTTCCATATTCCTCAGATTCTGACAGTGTATCCAGGATTTTTTCCAGTTTTTCTTTTGTATATTTTTTGATCGTCTCGCGTCCCCAGCTTGTAAATACTTCATCTGCATGGTGATGGCCGTGATGATGGTCGTGGCCGCAGCCGCACTCATGGTCGTGATGGTGTTCGTGTTCCTCATGATGATGGCCTTCTCCGCAGCCGCATTCATGGTCGTGATGGTGTTCGTGTTCCTCATGATGGTGGTCTTCCCCGCAGCCGCACTCATGATCATGATGGTGCTCGTGTTCTTCGTGGGAATGGCTGTGTTCTTCTTCGTGATGGTGATGGCCATGCTCATGGATATGTCCGCATTCCGGGCATACTTCTTCCTCCAGCATTTCCTGCTCCAGAGATACCGGATGCTCCATGACTTCAAGAATCTTCTTTCCATCCAGGTTCGCGATAGGAGTGGTGATAATAGCCGCTTTGCCGTTGATGCCCCGAAGCAGTTCCATAGCCGCTGCAGCCTTGGCTTCGTCCACAATATCCGTACGGCTCATGATGATGGCTCCTGCATATTCCACCTGATTGTTGAAAAACTCTCCAAAGTTTCTCATATACATTTTGCATTTTTTCGCGTCCACAACAGTGGTGTAACTGTTCAGCACAAGTCCTGTTTCCTCCTGCACTCCCTGAACCGCCTTGATCACATCGGACAGCTTGCCTACGCCGGAAGGCTCGATAAGGATACGGTCCGGATGGTATTTTGATATCACTTCTTTTAAGGACGCGCCGAAGTCTCCCACCAGGGAACAGCAGATGCAGCCGGAATTCATCTCCCGGATCTGTATTCCTGCTTCTTTCAGGAATCCTCCGTCGATGCCGATCTCTCCGAATTCGTTTTCGATCAGAACTACCTGCTCCTCCTGAAAGGCTTCCTTCAGAAGTTTTTTGATTAATGTGGTTTTTCCGGCTCCAAGAAAGCCGGAGATAATATCGATTTTTGTCATGATTTTTCCTCTATTCTTTAAAATTTTCTGCCCGGATATTTTTCGCCTGAGTTTAGCGTCAGTGTACAGAGGGCAGCACGCTCCCTTTGCACACTGACGCCAGGCGCAGTCAGAAACGTATAACGCAACATGACCAGGAAGTAATATTACCCCCTGGCTGGCATTTGCCCTAACGCATATTTAAACACTGGTTCCGGCAGTCTGCAGGCAGACGCCAACTGAGGATAACGCTGGAAACCGCTGAATTTTGTGGTCTGCAGCGTACTGCCTCCTGCACACTGACGATGATTTTTCAAAAATACAGACACATAACGGGGACATGACGTGTCATGTCCCCGCTGTACTTTTCTTTCGATATCAGCCGTTGATCATAAAGTTCAGAAGCTTATCAATGTCTTCCTTCTCATATGCAACGATTTCCAGTTCCGGGATCTCGCCGCCGGAGAAAATATTTGCCAGAGATACATACTGGGACAGTTTGGATTTCAGATTCAGTCTGTCGCCTTCGCCTGTTACCAGTTCTACTTTGCCTTTGCAGCTGTCTACTACTTCAAAAAATTTGTCAACGTCTTTAATATTAGATACCTTCATTTCTGTTCTCCTTTCAAAATGATAAATTCTCTATATTTCATTAGTTCATAACTTTATCAGTCGCGTACAGTATATCGCATATTTCCAGAAATTGCAATGACTTAATTGGTAAAGAATTCATGAAAAAATCATGGCTTTTCTGTAACTTTCGCTAATGTATGTCTGCCTGCGGGAAAGTATTCCCGAAATATTTAATATACAAATACTGCCACTCCATATGGCGGAAGGGGATATGCAAAGGAATATTCCCTGTTGTCGCACTCTTTCTTCTCCGC
>DWVA01000258.1 GCA_019120475.1 Candidatus Blautia intestinipullorum
AGATCGTCTGCCTGATCAAACCCCAGTTTGAGGCGGGCAGGGAAAAAGTAGGAAAAAAGGGAGTCGTGCGGGATCCTGCCGTACACCTGGAAGTAATAGAAAAGGTGATCTCCTACGCTGAGACGATCGCCCTTGAACCCTGCCATCTCTCTTTTTCTCCGATCAAAGGACCGGAGGGCAATATTGAATATCTTCTTCATTTAAAGAAATGCCCGGAAGGGGAGGAGATCATTTCCCGGCTGGAGACCACGCCGGAGACAGTGGTGCGGGAAGCGCATCAGCAATTGGATTAAGGAAGACGGAGATGGACAAGTTTTATATTATTACAAATACAGCGAAAGATAAAAACCTTGAGATTACAGGAGAGATCGAGGCGTACCTGAAAAAGTGCGGAAAACAGTGCAAAGTACAGCCGGCGGAGAGAAAACAGGAAGGAAGCTTTCATTATACAGACCCGGATATGATACCGGAGGGAACACAGTGCATTCTTGTTCTGGGCGGCGATGGGACGCTTCTCCAGGCGGCAAGAGACGTAGTACATAGAGAAATTCCCATGCTGGGGATGAATCTGGGGACACTGGGATTTCTGGCTGAAGTGGACAAAAACTCTATCCGTTCGGCTTTGGACCAGCTGATCAGCGACGATTATGAGATCGAAGAGCGGATGATGCTCCTGGGAACTGTTTACAGAGGAGAACAGATAATAGGGAGAGACGTTGCGTTAAACGATATTGTGATCAGTCGGGAAGGATCGCTGAGAGTGGTCCGTTTCAACAATTATGTGAATAATGAATATTTGAATTCTTATAACGCCGACGGGATCATCATAGCCACGCCCACCGGCTCTACAGGCTACAGTCTTTCCTGCGGAGGACCCATCGTGTCTCCTAACGCGGCAATGACCCTGATGACGCCTATCGCGCCCCATACCCTGAATACAAGAAGTATTATTTTTCCGGCCGAGGATGTGATCACAGTGGAACTGGGAGAAGGACGCCGTCAGGATACAGAAAAAGGCCTGGCGTCCTTTGACGGAGATACGGTAGTCCCTATGGTGACAGGAGACAGGATCGTCATTCAAAAGGCTTCCGTAAGCAGCAGGATCCTTAAGCTGAATCATTTAAGCTTTGTGGAGATCCTGCGCCAGAAGATGGGAAATAATTAGCAGGCTGGAGGTTATACTGTGAAGGTAGCGAGACACGAAAAAATAAAAGAACTGATTCAGAAATATGAAATCGATACACAGGAGGAGCTGGCGGCAAGGCTCAATGAAGCCGGTTTCCGCGTGACGCAGGCTACTGTTTCCAGAGATATCCGGGCACTGAAAATGACAAAGGTAGCAGGAAAGAACGGAAAATCCTATTATGCGATCCTGAAAGAGTTTCCGGAGGAACTGGGGGACAAGTATACAAGAGTACTTCATGACGCTCTGATGTCCATTGACCAGGGACAGAATATTATAGTGATCCACACGGTCCCGGGCATGGCTATGGGCGTGGCGGCCGCCTTGGACGCCCTGAAATGGGAGGAGATCCTGGGCAGCATCGCAGGAGATGATACAGTAATGTGCGCGGCAAGAAATACGGAACAGGCTGCGTCTGTAGTCAAACGTCTGAAAAGTATTCTGCATTAACCACAGGCAAAGGAGAGGAGACGCCGATGTTACTTCATCTGCATGTGAAAAATCTTGCTTTGATCGAGGATATTGAAGTGGAATTCGGACCGGGACTGAACATCCTGACCGGCGAGACAGGAGCGGGAAAGTCTATCCTTCTGGGTTCCATGCAGCTGATCCTAGGAGGCAGGATCGCAAAAGATATGATAAGGGCGGGAGCTTCCTATGCTTTGGTGGAGCTCCTGTTTCAGGTGGAAAATCAAACAGCCCGGGAAGCGCTTGAGGCTCTCGGCATTTTTCCGGAGGACGGGCAGGTGCTTTTGTCCAGAAAGATCCTTGACGGACGCAGCATCAGCAAAATCAACGGCGAGACTTGTACGGTAGGCCAGATGAAGGCTGCCGCGTCATGCCTTCTGGATATTCACGGACAGCACGAACACCAGTCTCTGCTCTATGCGGAAAAACAGCTTGAGATTCTGGACGCTTACGGAAAAGAGAAGATCGATCCAGTGAAAGAAAAAGTAAAAGAGGCGTATGGCTCATACAGGAAATGCGTGAAGACACTGAAAGCTCTGGATACGGACGAGGAACAGAGAAACCGGGAAAAAGCTTTTCTGGAATTCGAGCTGGGCGAGATCGAAAGCGCCAGGCTGGTACCGGGAGAGGACGAGGAGCTGGAAAAACAGTACAGAAAGCTCAGCAACGGCAGACTGATTCTGGAAACTCTGCAGACAGTCCGTTCCCTGACGGGATACGACTCCGGGCAGGGAGCCGGAGAATCCATAGGAACGGCGGTAAAAGAGCTGTCCAGAGTGTCGGAATATGATCCGCAGCTTGAAACAATGGAAAATTCCATCCAGGAAATAGACGCCCTTCTGAACGATTTTAACAGGGAACTTTCTTCCTATGTGGAAGAAATGATTTTTGACAGTGAAGCTTTTTACGAAACAGAGAAACGTCTGGATCTTCTGAATGGATTAAAGGCAAAATACGGAAGGACCATAGAAGACATACTGGCGTATCAGAAAGAACAGCAGAAAAAACTGGAAGATCTTGAAAAATTTGAAGAACGTTTCCATGAAGCGCGGCAAAATCTGGAAAAGGCCAGGAAAGAGCTTGAAAAGTATTCGTATGATTTATCTGAAATCCGGAAAGAATATAGCAGCGCTTTATCAGAAAAAATTCTGGAAGGTCTCCGGGATCTGAATTTCCTGGATGTGAAATTCCGTATCAGCTTCCAAAAGAAAAAGGAATTTACCGATAATGGGTATGATGATATCGAATATGAAATTTCGACAAATCCGGGAGAAGATGTGAAGCCTTTGGCGAAAATCGTTTCCGGAGGAGAACTTTCCAGGATCATGCTTGCCCTGAAAGCGATCCTGGCGGACAGAGATCAGATAGAAACGCTGATCTTTGATGAAATTGATACAGGCATCAGCGGAAGGACCGCTCAGAAAGTGTCCGAAAAAATGGCGGTGATCGGAAGAAACCATCAGGTTCTCTGTATTACCCACCTTCCGCAGATCGCGGCTATGGCGGATACGCATTTTGAAATCGAAAAGCACCAGAAGGGAATGGAAACGATCACGGAAATCCATCCTCTTGAGGGAGAGGATTCTATCCGTGAACTGGCAAGGCTTTTGGGAGGAGCGGAGATCACGGAGACTGTATTCCAGAATGCCAAAGAAATGAAAGAATTGGCACAGGTACATAAAAATACAAGACTGAAATAAGTCTGTTCACCGCATAATAAGAGAGGATGATCCAAGAGAGATGATCCTCTCTTTTTTTCTTGAACTGATGATGAAAGGATGTGGCAGAATGGACATAAGAAGGAAATACCGCAGGTTTTTATTGTGGTGCCTGTGTCTGGATATACTGGCTATGTGCTGGCTGGGTTACCGCTATATGGACCGGAAGGTTCCTGATGAGATCCGGGTGTCAAAAGGCAGCGAGGATCAGGTTCAAAAACTTCTTGATTCTCCGTTTTTGACCTTCGACGATACGGTTGCCGTTTCCGGCGGGGGCAGTTATCTGCTTCCATGCCGTCTTCTGGGTTTTATCCCTTTTAAGGAGATCAAGGTAACGCCGGCGGACAGCTCGTCTGTATTTGTCAGCGGAAATACAGTGGGGATCTACATGGAAACCGAAGGGGTGCTGATCATAGATACAGGAGAAATCATGTCCAGGGACGGAAAAACACAGGAGCCGGCAAAAAATATCGTAAAGCCGGGGGATTATATTGTGGCCTTTAATGAGCAAAAGGTATCAAATAAAAAAGAACTGATAGAAGACCTGGATCTCCTGGACGGTCAGGATGTGATCCTGGAGGTGGTCCGCGACGGAGAAACGATCCCGGTGTCGCTGACTCCTGTCCAGGATACATCCGGAGAGTATAAGCTGGGCATCTGGGTCAGAGACAATACACAGGGAATCGGAACGCTGACCTTTGTGGACAGCAATGGCAATTACGGCGCCTTGGGCCATGGGATCAGCGATGTGGACACAGGGGATCTTCTGAATATCAGCACAGGGGCTTTGTATCAGGCGGAAATTCTGGGAATCCAGAAGGGAAGCAGCGGGAATCCCGGAGAGCTTGCGGGACTGATCCGTTATGAACCGGGAAGGATCCTGGGAAGTATTACAGGGAACAGTAAAAACGGGATTTATGGAAAAATTTCCGGTGGAGATGAAGCCATTTCACTGAGAAAAATGGAAGTCGCCTATAAACAGGAACTAAAGACAGGACCGGCGTCGGTTCTCTGCTGCGTGGATGGAGAGGTAAAAGAATATGAAGCTGAGATCACAAGGATCGATATGAACCATGAGGACACGAACAAAAGCTTTGTGATACAGGTGACGGATCCGGAACTTCTGGAGCTTACCGGAGGCATTGTTCAGGGTATGAGCGGAAGCCCTGTGATCCAGAACGGGAAATTTGCCGGAGCGGTCACTCATGTGTTCGTACAGGATTCTACAAGCGGCTACGGCATTTTTGCGGAAACGATGCTGGAAAATATGACGGCTTAGTCCAGAATTTTTGTAAAAATACGTCGCGCAGGATTTGTGGAATAAAAGCGGAAAACAAGGATAAAGCCAGAGCGGGACAGGAATGCTTCAAAACCGCTGTTTACAGCAGGTTGGGAAGCGGCCTGTCTCTTTTTCCGAAAAGTTATGGCGGAAAATGGAAAACTGTGCTGTGGGAAAAGAAAAAACAAGGGTGTAATTCCTCGAAAAATAAGGAATCAGGAGAGAAAACAATGTCCGAAAAGCTCGAAAGTGAACGAACGAAAATCCGTTGTTTCAGCCACTTTCGGCTTGATTTCGCGCTCATCTTTCTTCTATAATAACCTTGATGTGCAAGAGGAGAACGAACGGGCCCGTTATTTTGTACATAGCAGTCCGGGTGATTCGAGGGGCGCCCTGGGCCAATGATCTGACAAAAGTACCGAAAGTTCGGATTTAGAAGTTAGGAGGAGACTGGCCTCATGGAAAAATTAAATGTGGCGATTGCAGATGATAATGAGAAAATGCTGGAGATACTTGGTCGCATGATCGACGAGGATAAAGACCTGACATTAGTCGGTAAAGCGCACAATGGAGAAGAAATCTGTAACATCATCCGGGAAAAAGAGCCGGATGTGGTGATTCTGGATATTATCATGCCGAAAATGGACGGCCTTACAGTAATGGAGAAGTTCAATCATGACCATGCGGTGAAAAAAACGCCTTCCTTTATTGTCGTATCTGCTGTAGGCCAGGAACGTATCACAGAAGACGCCTTTAATCTCGGAGCTGAATATTATATGCTGAAGCCCTTTGACAACCAGGTGCTTTTAAATAGAATCAAAAATCTGCGGCGTTCAGGCGAGAGAAGAAACAGAGAGCCGGTCCGCCAGGCGGTAAAGGAAGAAGGAGCGGTTTACGGCGTTCATAATCTGGAAGCCGATGTGACAAATGTGATCCACGAAATCGGCGTGCCGGCGCATATTAAGGGATATCAGTATCTCAGGGACGCCATCATCCTATCGGTGAATGATATGGAAATGCTGAATTCCATTACAAAAATCCTGTATCCCACAATAGCGAAGAAGCATCAGACTTCCCCGAGCCGGGTAGAAAGAGCTATCCGGCATGCCATAGAGGTGGCGTGGAGCAGGGGGAAAATGGACACTATAGACGCCCTTTTCGGCTACACAGTCAGTACTGGAAAGGGGAAGCCCACGAATTCGGAATTTATTGCCCTGATCGCTGATAAGATACGGCTGGAATACAAAAATCACTCTTTCCAATAGAAGTGTTTTAGGTTATAATAAACACATGCAGAAGTTACCAAGGAGGGGTATTTACAGATGAAAAAGATATTATTCGCAACCTCAGAGGCAGTACCGTTTATTAAAACCGGAGGGCTGGCAGACGTAGCGGGGGCGCTGCCGAAATGCTTTGACAAGCGTTATTTTGATATTCGCGTCATTCTTCCGAAATACGCCTGCATGAAACAGGAATGGAAAGACAAGATGCAGTACGTCACTCATTTCTATATGGATCTGGGATATAAGAACTGTTATGTCGGGATCATGCAGATGGAATATGACGGAATCCAGTTCTACTTTATCGATAATGAATACTATTTCAGCGGTCCGAAGCCCTATGACAGCGCGCCATGGGATCTGGAGAAATTCGCTTTCTTCTCCAAAGCTGTGCTTTCTGTGCTTCCGGTGATCGGATTCCGTCCGGATATTATCCACTGCCATGACTGGCAGACAGGACTTGTACCGGTATATCTTCACGATACTTTCCAGCAGAATGAGTTTTTCTGGAATATAAAAACAATTATGACGATCCACAACCTGAAATTCCAGGGCGTATGGGATG
>DWVA01000259.1 GCA_019120475.1 Candidatus Blautia intestinipullorum
TCCGGCGGACAGGTGCAGGGATTTTCGTTTTTGCGGAAAATCGTCTTTACGATTCTGTCCTCCAGAGAGTGAAAGGTGATCACGCAGATACGTCCTCCGTCTCCCAGAATATCGATCATCCCGTCCAGGGAATCTCTCAGTACGTCAAGCTCACGGTTCAGTTCGATCCGGACAGCCTGAAAAGTTCTCTTGGCGGGATGGCCTCCCGCTGCCTGTATCTTCATAGGTATAGCGCGGCGGATGATCTCCGTCAGCTCCCCTGTGGTGCGGATCGGAGCTTCCTGTCTTGCCGCCGCGATATGTTTGGCAATATTTTTTGCGAATTTATCTTCTCCGTAATCACGTATGATCCGGTACAGTTCTTTTTCATCGTAGCCGTTGATGATATCCGCCGCCGTCCGGCTCTGTCTCTGATCCATCCGCATGTCCAAAGGCGCGTCCGTCCTGTAGGTAAAACCGCGCTCCTCGTTGTCAAGCTGATACGAAGAAACTCCAAGATCCAGCAGAATACCGTCCACCCGGTCAATCCCAAGGCGTTTCAGTTCACTTACCATGTAACAATAATTGCTGCGAATGATCGTCACCCGGTCACCATAGCCAGCCAACCTTTCACTCGCAGCAACTATTGCATCTTGGTCCTGATCTATGCCAATAAATCTCCCCTTGGCAGAAAGTCTTTTGCATACCTCAGCGGCATGCCCTGCACCTCCCAGAGTTCCATCCACGTAGATCCCGTCGGGTTTTACCCTTAAACCCTCAATGGTTTCTTCCAGTAATACAGATTTGTGTTTAAATTCCATATCCGTCTCCTGTTGGATTTCCTTCCAGCGTAACTCTCAGATGATGATACCCATTTCCTGCATTCCCTCTGCAATACTGTCCATATCATCATAATTGCAGTTCTCGCTCCACTTTTCTTTGCTCCAGACCTCAATCCTATTGAGATTTCCGGTCAGAACCACATCCTTTTCCAGGCCAGCAAATTCTCTCAGTGTCTGAGGCACGAGAATTCTCCCCTGCTTGTCCAGTTCACAGGTCGTAGCTCCGGCAACAAAAAAACGTGAGAAGGTTCTTGCGTTTTTATTTGTAAGTGGTAAGGCTCTGAGTTTTTCTTCAAAGGCTTCCCATTCATTCATAGGATAGATAGAAAGACAACCATCCAGTCCCTTAGTCAGAACGAACTCTTCTCCCAATTGTTCTCTGAACTTGGAAGGAATGATCAGACGCCCCTTCGCGTCGATCGTGTGATTGTATTCTCCCATGAACATGTTACTCACCTACTCTCGCAAAGTGCGATTCTCCCCTTCGCACTTTCCGGCGGAGATGGATTGTGTTTCCACATTCCCTCCATTCACCACCACTTTTCACCACTTTCTACCACTTATGAACTCATTCTACCCCATTTATGTTGAAATTACAAGTAGGAATCTCAGTTTTTTTCGGATCGTCCGGCGGACTTCCGCTGTTTTCATATGTTCCGCAGATACAGAAAGGCCCTCTGTTTCCAGAGAGCCTTCTGTTTTATTCAAACTGTATTTGATTCATCATCTCGTCAAGCTGTCGGCTGACCTTCAGACACTTTCCCAGATTCCGGCGTTTCCCCGCCATCCGGTTCAGCTTCTTCCGTGTTCTCTCGATCCTGTGGTACAGATGCTGTTTCTTCTTCTGTTTCCACCATGCGGTCTTCTGTATCCGGCAGGCGGTCCTCCGTATCTTTCCCGGCATCTCCGCCATTTTCAGAAACTTCTTCATTGGTTTCCGCAGCCTCTTTATTTTCCTCTGAAGGCTGATGGTGTTCCTGCGGATTTTCTGCATCCGCAGACTGGTTTTCTTCACCGCCTCCGGAATTCTCTCCTGCATTTTCCGGAGATTCTTCCTGATCTTTCTCAGGTTCTGCAGCCTCTCCGGCATTTTTTGTATCTTCCGCCGTGTTGTCCGTGTCCCAGAATTCTCCGGCCACATTTTCATAACCCTGCATATCGTTATAATTAAGGGTTGCTTTTTCTTCTGCCGCATACCGCTCCTCTCTCCTGCGTCTCCGCCCTGCTTCACGCTTTTTCCATAAGACCCTGCGCACCGTTGCCGATACTCCGCAGATAAGGAACAAAAGCGCACATACCGGCAGAAACACCGGAAAATCTGTTCCGGGAATTTTCAGGGCGTCCGTACGCAGCCACTCGATTCCAGCTCCGCCAAGGCCGAGACCTGCAAGATATCTCAGGAAAACTTCTCCCTGATAGGTCTTTCTCCTGGTATAGACCAAAAGCACCAAAAACAAAAGCAGGCACCAAAGGCTTTCATAAAGGAACAGCGGGTGCACCTGGATATAGGAAACATCCCCTACAGTGACCAGATGTTCTTCTATCGTTTCTGTTATCTGGCCGGGGTGGACTATGTCCGCCGGAATCTGCATGGCAAAAAGGCTGTCCGTATAGCCGCCGAAAGATTCCCTGTTGAAAAAATTCCCCCATACACCTATTATCTGCGTAATAAGAAGTCCCATACTGGCAGTATCTGCCATTCTCTGAAACGAAACCTTTCTGATCCGGCAGTACAGAGCAGCCAGAAGAGCTCCTCCCAGTATCCCGCCGTACAGAGACATGCCGCCGTTTCTGATATCGCAGATTTCGGCGGCGCTCCGTCCGCTGAAAAGATTCCAGTTGAACAGAACATAAAAAGCCCGGGCTCCGATAACCCCTCCCAGCATGGCGGGGATCATCATTTCCAGATAGAGATTCTGGTTTTCATTCTGCGCCTTTGCCTGACGCAGTACAAAGATCAGCCCCAGAAGCATTCCTGCCGCAATAAGCAGTCCATATATCGTGATCTCAAAGCCGAAGATGGAAACTGATCTGCCTACATACCCAAAGTATATCTGTAAATTTGGAAAGCGAATCGACATATCCATAAAAGCACCTTCATCATACGTTGAAACGGAACAGGATCACATCGCCGTCCTGCACCACATAATCTTTTCCTTCCATCCGTACAAGTCCTTTTTCTCTTGCTCCTGCGTAGGAACCGCAGTCCAGAAGATCCTGGTAATTCACTACCTCCGCTTTGATGAACCCGCGTTCAAAATCTGTATGGATCTTTCCGGCAGCCTGGGGCGCTTTTGTTCCGATCTTGATCGTCCATGCCCGGGTTTCGTCCTCGCCTGCGGTAAGGAAGCTCATCAGTCCCAGAAGACGGTAGCTTGCCCGCACCAGTTTTTCCAGTCCGGATTCCTTCAGTCCCAGATCCTCCAGGAACATCTTTTTCTCATCATCGTCAAGCTCCGAGATTTCTTCCTCGATCTCGGCACAGATGACAAAGACCTCGCTTTTCTGTTCCGCCGCGTATTCCTTCACCGCCTGCACATGGGGATTGGAAGCTCCATCGTCCGCCAGTTCGTCCTCAGCAACATTTGCAGCGTAGATCACAGGCTTCCAGGTAAGAAGATTGTAGGTGGACATCCAGCCTTCCTCGTCCTCGTTTTCCAGTTCAAGAGTAATTGCCATTTTGCCCTCTTCCAGATGCGCTTTTATCTTCTGAAGAAAATCCAGCTCTTTTGCCGCCTCTTTATCCATCCTGGCCGTTTTCGTCACTTTCGCGATCCTTCTCTCAAGGATTTCCAGATCTGAGAAGACAAGCTCCAGATTAATGGTTTCTATATCCCGGAGAGGATCGATGCTGCCGTCCACATGGATCACATTCGGATCTTCAAAGCAACGGACCACATGTACAATAGCGTCCACCTCTCTGATGTTGGCGAGGAACTGGTTTCCCAGCCCTTCCCCTTTGGACGCGCCCTTTACAAGACCGGCAATATCCACGAATTCTATCACTGCCGGAGTTACCTTTTTGGAATGATAAAAATCTCCCAGGAGCTTCAGCCTCTCATCCGGCACTGTAACTACGCCCACATTGGGATCAATGGTACAGAACGGATAGTTTGCCGACTCGGCGCCTGCCTTTGTCAATGAATTAAACAATGTACTTTTTCCCACGTTTGGAAGTCCGACGATTCCTAACTTCATCTCTATCTTTACCTGTCCAGAAAGCCTTGATCTTACGGTCTTTCTGCCTTTCTCTTTATTTTCTCTGTGTCTTTAGAGTATAGCATAAAGGCTCCGCCTTTTCAATCGCAACAGGAACGGCCCGCCCTTTTCGCAAAAAACTGCCGGAACTTAATCCCGGGTCATCAGCATCAGGAGAACGCCTTCGTCAAAAACGATTCCTGCTTTGTCCTCTTTAATTTCATTGCTCACTGTAAGCCCGCAGTCTTCCGGCCGGAGGCAGTAGTTCCGCAGCGGATATTTAAAACCTGTCAGCGTCAGTCCGCCCACGTTTCCCCCTATGGGAAAGAACGAAACGTAAGAGCCGAACTGGCGCGCCTTTTCCAGAACCGTACCGCTCTTTACCAGAACCGCATAGTTATTGGGGTCCGCAAGAGCTGTTCTTACTCCTCTTTTCCATCCCAGCAGAAGCAGTTCCAGGTTCGCCAGAAGATGATCGATCCGGCTTCCTGTGGCTCCAAGAATAACAATATCCTCCGCCCCCCGGTCTATGGCATAATTCAGCGCATGCTGCGTATCTGAATCGTCCTTTTCCGGTTTCAGTCTGACAATTTCTGTTTCGGACAGGGTATCCAGGTAAACAAGGCCCTGGCCGGAAAGACTGTCAAAATCTCCCACTGCCGCATCCGGCACAAGCCCCGCCTCCATAAAAAATTCCAGGCCTTTATCTGCGGCGACAGTAAAAAAATTTTCTTCTTTGTATTTTTTCAAAAAATCGAGGGCAAAATCTTTTTGGATATTGCCCCCGCTTACGATAACTGCTTTTGTCATATTGTGCCTCACTCAAGTGTGTCGATAATGTCCTTCATTTTTCTGTTGATTTTTCTCACATTGCCGGCAAGATCCCCGTTGAACACATAGGAACCCGCCACCAGAAGATTTGCTCCGGCCTTTATTACTGTTTCGATAGTGGAATCGTTGATCCCTCCATCTACCTGAATATCCACATCCAGTTCCTCTTTCTCGATCAGCTCCCGAAGCTCCTGGATCTTTTCTGTACATTCCTCTATATATTTCTGACCGCCGAATCCCGGCTGCACTGTCATCACCAGCACCATATCCACATCTTCCAGAAGATGGCTGATATCATTTACCGGAGTAGCCGGCTTGATAGAAACTCCGGCTTTTACCCCTGCGTCATGGATCTGATCGATAGCGCGCTCCAGGTCCTCGCATGCCTCCGCATGGACTGTAATAGAATCCGCGCCGCAGTCCGCAAAATCCTGGATATAGCGTTCCGGAGCAGATACCATCAGATGCACGTCAAAAAACATTTTTGATTCTTTTCTGATGGACCGGATCACCGGCATCCCGAAAGAAATGCTCGGAACGAAATCACCGTCCATTACATCAATATGAAGCCATTCAACACCTTCTTTTTCAAGAATCTTTATCTGCTCCCCAAGGCGGTTAAAATCCGCTGACAAAATTGAGGGACACAATTGATATTCCATTTAATATCTCCTTTTCTCTTTTAATTCTTCATATAAGCTAAGATAATTTTCATACCGCAGCCTGCTGATCTCTCCCTGTTCCAGTGCCTGCTTTACTCTGCAGTCAGGCTCATGGATATGAACGCAGCCCTGAAACCTGCATCCGTCCTCAAATTTCCGGAACTCGGGAAAATAATCTTTCAGCTCGCTCTGCTCCATATCTGTGAGATACAGAGAAGAGAATCCGGGGGTATCCATGAGATATGTGTTTTCTCCTGCCGGGATCACCTGAGAATGGCGGGTTGTATGACGCCCTCTTTTCAGCTTACGGCTGATCTCCCCTGTTTCCATTTTCACCTGACTCTGGAGAAGGTTCGTCAGGGATGATTTTCCTACGCCGGAGGGGCCGGCCACAACTGTCATTTTCCCTTTCAGGACATTTCGGATCTCTTCTATTCCCTCTCCTTCTTTTGCGCTGGAAAGGATCACCTTATATCCGCATTCACGGTAGATCTTTGCTAAAGGCTGTACCTTTTCCTCTTCTGCCAGATCCTTCTTATTAAAGCAGATCACCGAAGGGATCCCCGCCTGATCCATCATGATCAGGAATCTGTCCAGAAGCAGAAAATTAGGGCTGGGATCTTCCATGGCAAAGATTACAAACGCCTGATCCACATTCGCAACCGCAGGACGAAGAAGCGTATTCTGTCTCGGCAGTATTTTCACAAGATTCCCTTCTTTTTCCTGCCGGCTTAAAATATGGATCTCCACATTGTCTCCTACAAGCGGCTTCTGGTTATCCTTGCGGAAAATCCCCTTTGCCTTGCATTCATAGACTATGCCGTCTTCTCCGCAGACATAATAAAATCCGGCAATCCCTTTTATGATCTTTCCTGTCATAGATCACTCTGCCTTTTCAAAAGTCAGGGGATAGGAGCCAAGCTGCTGGAAGCTTCCGTCTATCAGTTCATATACGTATAAGGTTCCCTGGCTGACGCCTGGAATTCCGGTAATATCCAACTGATACGGGAATTCGAGAGCCTGTCCGTCCACAATATTCGTGGACTCTGTTTCTCCGTTGGCTTCCTGAACCAGCTCAAGGCGAAGAGCTCCTCCCTGGTATCCCTGAGGCGTATTCAGCGTCTGAGTGCATTTCCAGACTTCGCCGTTTGCAGCCGCTGTATTATTCTGCTGGGCAGTACTGCTGGTTTCTGTTCCCGTACTTTCTTCTGCAGTTCCGGGAGCCTGATCTCCGCTGCTGACCGTAATGGTGATGGGTTCGTCAGGATCTGCGCTGGAGTAAGCCTCCAGGCTCTGGGAGATAACTTCTCCTGCAGGAATTTCCGAGTTCTGTTCTTCTACCACTTCGATATCTGTCCATTTTCCCAGAGTAGTCAGCGCGTCGTCCTCTGACATTCCAACAACACTGGGCACCTCTGCGCTGCCGCCGAAATCAAGGCCGCGGCTGACAGTAAGAGTCACCGAATCTCCTGCGTTCACGGTACTTCCTGCTTCCGGCGTAACCGCGATCACATATCCCGGCGACACAACAGGATTTCCGCTTCCGTCATCCTCGCTGTATTCTTTCTGCACATTTACAGTAAGTCCCTGGTTCTCCAGTGCGTGCTGCACTTCGATTCCCGGCTGTCCCTCTACATTGGGAATGGTAATCTCTTCTTCTCCGGCGCTGATATAGTATTTAAGCGTCGTATACGCCTCTACCATGGTGCCGGCGGGAATATCCTGGGAAGAAATCCTTCCTTTTTCCTGTGTGGAAGGCTCTTCTCCGATCATCTGCGTTCCCAGATTCACTTCCTCTACAAGAGCTTTCGCTTCCTCTTCCGTCTTTCCCACCAGATCCGGCACCTGGACCAGTCCGCTGTCGTCGTTTTCTGTCTGCTGCGTACTGTTGTTTTCATTTCCGGAATCTGTTCCAAGGAGCCCTGTGGCTCTCACTATGAAAAAAATAACGGCGATCAGAATTACAGCGCCTGCAAGGAAACCTGCAATAGTCACTGCTCTGCTTACAGTCCTTCTTCTCTGATTACGTGCTTTTTTCTGAAGATTGCGGCGGCGTTCATATTCATCGTCGTCATCGCCGTCGTCATAATCTGTATCGTAATCCTCCTCTTCCTCAAGGGGAGCCGCTTCCGTTCTCCTGGAACTGCTCCTGGTTTTCGGAGTATGCTTGATCTCACCCAGCTCTTCGTCGGAGATCACAACTGTTTTTGCGTCATTGTCCACATCGGACAGCTTCACAAAATCTCCCTGAGGATCGATCAGCGAATGTTTCAGATCCGCTATCACATCTTCCATTTTTGCGTACCGGCGTCCTACGCTCTTCTGTGTACACTTAAAGATAATCTGTTC
>DWVA01000036.1 GCA_019120475.1 Candidatus Blautia intestinipullorum
CCTGTTCCAAATTTTCTGCGACCAAAAAAATGCCTCCTCTGTTTTAATATAAAATTTCTTCTTCATCTACTTCATCTGCATTCCGCACAATATGGTCGTAAAGAGAAAGGCCATAAGATGTATTTCTGGAAACAATGGCGTATTCTTCATTCTGATCCAGAAGCTCGATCCTCCGGAATACGGCAAAGCCCTGATTGATACAGTACGCGCCCTCCAGTACGCCTACGTCCTTTACAACGTAGCGGTCGCCGTTTTTCTGGTTTTCAATAACGTCGCCTTCCTGGAAGTCCTCTTTGTCCACATAGTACACGGTGCTGTTTTCATCGCCACCGGTATCTTCATCGATTCCGGCGTAAATCGTGGCGGTAACAAAGGTTTTGACCTCGTCTCCGTCGTCGTTGACGCTTGTTACCATAAAGCCGGTTTCCTGGCTTTCCTCATTTTGGGTGGCATATTCCGCAGGAATCTTATAAAATTCCTTTGTAACAATGGATGAAAGCGGGATCTTCAGTCCGGTAACTGTATTGGTGACCAGTTCGATTTCCAGAAACCTGTCCGATGCATAACGGATCAGGCCTTTATTGAAATCAATCTTTCCGTACTGCTGTCCTTCTATCTCTATAATAGAAAAGTCCCCGCTCTGAGTCATTCCGTCTTTTAGAAATTTTACGCGGACGGATGTTCTGTCAGATAATTTTGTGGCCTGCTTGCTGCTCAGGGGAATCAGAAGACTCCAGCGCTCGTCTGTGATAAGCGTATAAATATCGTCTCCCGCTTCCACCATGCCGTCAGTCTTCAGGTCTGTTTCATGATAAGCGTTCTGATCAAAATCCGCTGCGGTAAGCGTATCCACTGTTTTTCCTTCATATCCGTCCATGGAATAAAGAACGATCCCGTCGCTGTCCGCCCGGAACACGTTCTGATTTCCAACAGATACTACAGACAAGGATCCCTCGTCCCCTCCGGCGTACTGCAGGATACTTCCCTCCAGCGCGTATTTAAAACTGTAAGTATTATTAAAGTTGCTGGGATTAAATCCCTTAGAAAAACTAAGCATCTCGCTTCTGACTGAAGCAAGCTCCTCCGCTGACAGTACTGCGCTGCTTTCCGCAGTCTGAGTGCTGCTGATCCCGTACACATTGCCGCCGGCATTAATTTTATTTCCTTCTCTTGCATAATACGTCACATATCCGCCGGAATCCGCTTTCTGGACGGCTTCTTCCCGAAGCGCCAGTCCGGTGTAAGTTTCATTTCTGGACAGCGGTCCCGCGATCACCTGATAGGATTCGATCTTTGGAGAGGTCAGATAGAGGATCGCGCTGAACACCATATAAAGGAACAGAAACCCAAAAAGAACTGTGCCGATATTGAGACTGAATATTTTTCTTATTTTTGAAAGAAATCCCGAAGACCGGGGATGTCTGTTATTTACGTCAGGCAAGAACATGTCTCCTTTATTTTATCATCAAAACAGTAATATACATCTGCAATACTGTTCTTTTTCATACCACATACAGATTTATTGTACCATTTTCTATCATCTCTGACAAGGAAAAGCGGAATTTTTCTTACCTGCGAACATATTTTCCGAATATCTGTTTGCCATTTTTTATTAAATATGGTATACTCATAAAAACAGTTTGATCCGGAAATTGGGGAGGTATTGCAATGGCATACGGCAGAATCAGTAAGAAACAGCAGGAAATTTTGGATTATATTAAAAATGAGATATTAAACCGCGGTTTTCCCCCTGCAGTCCGCGAGATTTGCGAGGCGGTCCATCTAAAGTCCACTTCCTCCGTTCATTCCCATTTGGAAGCCCTGGAAAAAAACGGCTATATCCGCCGGGACGCTACAAAGCCCAGAGCGATCGAGATCATTGACGACCAGTTCAATCTGACCCGCAGAGAGGTGGTAAACGTGCCTCTTGTCGGTACTGTTGCGGCAGGGCAGCCCATTCTTGCCGTAGAAAATATCGAGGCGTACTTTCCTATTCCGGCGGAGTTTATGCCCAATGCTCAGAGCTTTATGCTGAAAGTCAAGGGAGACAGCATGATCAATGCCGGAATTTTTGACGGGGATCAGGTTCTTGTTAAGCAGCAGTCCACTGCCGAAAACGGAGATATGGTCGTAGCTCTTGTGGAAGATTCCGCTACTGTAAAAACCTTCTATAAAGAAGATGGCTATTATCGCCTTCAGCCGGAAAACGACCAGATGGATCCCATTATCATACATGGAGATCTTCAGATTCTCGGCAAGGTATTCGGCGTATTCCGCTTTTATCATTGACTTCGGCAAAAAAGACAGCGATGATCATCCAGGTGTCATCGCTGTCTTTTTCAGACATTAAGATTACATAATTATATTATGGTAAACTTATATTATTCTTCTGAAAGAAATTCATCTGCCGGAATTTCTTTTCCATCTCTCCAGATTCTTTCCAGATCATAAAACAGACGGTTTTCCTCATCGAAAATGTGAATGATCAAATCGCCGTAATCCATAAGGATCCAACTGGAGTTTTTTGTTCCCTCGATCTGTTTCGGCTCATAGCCTGCTCTTCCAAGCTGTTCTTCCACGTTGTCTACCATTGCCTGCACCTGATTCTGGTTGCTTCCGCTGGCAATGACAAAATAGTCTGCCAGTACAGATATGTCATGAATATCGATCACCTTGATATCCATACCCTTTTTTTCATCCAGGGCTTTTACCGCAAGGCGGGCCATTTCTTTTTCTCTGTTCATATATCGCTCCTTTCCGGCTCAGAGGACCAAGCCTGTCCTCTGCCGCTCCATATGTATATCTTTATAATACACAAAGGCGTCCTTTGTAGCAGAATCAATATCTTTTGGATTTTCCTCCAGGTAGAGCAGAGTATCCTTCAAAATTTCATACATGCATTCGTCAAGATCCTGAAAGGCAAGCTTCCGTACATCCGCGAGATGAGCCGCCTTATAGCGTCCCGGCTCAATATAGTCCGCAATATAGACGATCTTTTCCAGGGTACTCATTCCGGGGCGGCCTGTGGTATGATATGTAATAGAAGAAAGGATCTCCTCATCCTCCACTCCGTATTTTTCCTTCGCCAGATATGCGCCCAGCTTTGCGTGGAGAAGAAAAGGATGGCTCTTTTCAAATTCTGTTACCGGTATTTTATGGTGTTCGCACATTTTCAGTTTCTTTTTGTTGGGGATACATTTCGCGCTGTCATGAAGAAGCCCCGCCGCCTGGGCGGTTTTCAGATCACAGCCATGCACCATCGCCAGAGCCGCGCAGGTATACATTACCCCCAGCGTATGATTGAAGCGGTCCTCGTCCAGATATTTTGACAGTTTTTTCTGCATTTTTACAAAATCATATTCAGCCATAGCACCTATTGGATTCCTCCTGTCGTATAAATATGGTTTTCCCGGATGTAGGAGATCACATCGTCGGGAACATAATAGCGCAGGCTTCTTCCCTCCTTAAGCCACTGTCTTAAATGCCGGCTGGAAACATCAATATTCATCGTATCCAGCCGGATAAAGCAGCCCTGGTATTGTTGGGAAAGATATGTCATCTGCTGATCCAGGCTGCGCACCGGGATATGGTTTCTGGAAGCTGCCACAATGGTACAGGCTGCGCAGATCCTGGCCGGTTCCTTCCATGTTGCAAAATTGTACAGGGAATCCGCTCCGATGATAAAATAATAATCTGTATCCGGGTTCTGTTCCTTCAGCGTTTCCAGCGTCCGGTAAGTATAAGTATACCCTTCTTCATTCATTTCGATAAGGGAAAGTTCAAAATGAGGGTTTCCGGAAATAGCTCTTTTTACCATTTCCACACGCTGCTCATCACTGGCGCAGCCTTCCCGGTTCTGTTTGTGCGGCGGATTTCCGCTGGGCATGAACCACACTTTATCCAGATGGAGCTGTTCATACGCTTTTTCTCCCAGAATAAGATGCCCTACATGAATGGGATCAAAGGTTCCGCCCATAATTCCGATCTTTCTGCGTTTTTCATCCATTTCCGGCGCCTCCTGTTTTCAGGGCAGAATAATTTTTTTCTTCTCGTTTTTGCCTTCCCGGTACAGTACGATCTTCCGTCCGATCACCTGTACCACCTGAGAATGTGTTCTTTCCGCCAGTATTTCCGCCATCTGACGGGGATCCTCCAGACAGTTCTGCAGAATACTGATCTTGATCAGTTCCCTGGCAGCCAGCGCTTCATCCACGGAAGCTGTGTTTTCCGGAGTCACGCCGCCCTTTCCAAGCTGCAGGATCGGATCTGTTTTCATAGCCAGACTTTTCAGATAAGCTCTCTGTTTACTTGTCATGATTCTATTCAGACCTTTCTGTAAATGTTTTTTCCATTATATTATTTATAATAATCAAAATCAAATCCGTACATGCGGACCGTATCCCCTTCCTGAATGCCGGCCTTCTCCATTTCGTCAAGGATCCCTCCGTCTTTCAGGAACCTCTGGAAGAACGCGAAGCCCTTTTCAGAATCAAGATTCGTGTATCCCAGCATTTTTTCAATTTTGGGGCCTTCTACAATAAAAACATGAGGATCGTCCTTGTCTCTGGTGACGGTATACGGAAGATTTTCTGTGATCAGTACGTCCTCAGGGAAGAATTCCTGTTCAAAAACAACCGGTTCTGACGGGCACTTGTCCAAAAGTTCACGGATTCCGTACAAAAGTTCTTTTACCCCTTTTCCCGTAACTGCTGAAATCGGATAGACTTTTATTCCTTTTGGCTCAAATTCCGCTTTTAACCGGGCCACAGGATCCTCTCCGTCCTCGAAGATACAGTCTGTCTTGTTGGCGGCAATGATCTGAGGTCTTGCCGCGATCTCCGGATTATAGGCTTCCAGTTCCTTATTGATCTTGTAGATATCGTCCACCGGGTCTCTTCCCTCCGTAGACGCCGCGTCTACAATATGCACCAGCACGCGGGTGCGCTCAATATGCCGAAGGAACTCATGTCCCAGTCCCACTCCTTCTGAAGCGCCTTCGATCAGTCCCGGGATATCCGCAATGACAAATCCGCCGTTTTCCGTATCCACAACCCCGAGATTTGGACTCAGAGTAGTAAAATGATAGTTGGCGATCTTCGGCTGGGCGTTTGTAACTCTGGAAAGAAATGTGGATTTTCCCACATTCGGGAAACCTACGAGACCTACGTCGGCAATAACCTTCAGTTCCAGAAGAACTTCCAGTTCCTGGGCCGGCTGTCCCGGCTGGGCGTATTTCGGAACCTGCATGGCAGCCGTGGCGTAATGCTGGTTTCCCTTTCCGCCTCTTCCGCCCTTTAAAACCACCTGTCTCTGATTATCTCCGGACATATCCGCAATCACCTTGCGTGTCTCTGCCTCCATAATAACGGTTCCCTCGGGCACTTTCAGCACAATATCGCTGCCGTCCGCTCCGTGGCAGCGTCTTTTGCCGCCTTCTTCCCCGTCCTGTGCTTTAAATTTTCTTTTATGGCGGTAATCTCCCAAAGTATTCTGTCCTTTGTCTACTTCAAAGATCACATCACCGCCTCTTCCGCCGTCTCCCCCGTCAGGTCCGCCGTTGGGCACATACAGTTCTCTGCGGAAGCTCACATGTCCGTCTCCGCCCTTACCGGAACGAATGATGATTTTTGCTCTGTCTGCAAACATTCCAAACTCCTTATTACTCAGATATATTCAAAGAAAGGCTCCAAACCTGAACGATTTGAAGCCTTACGCTGAACTTGATTATTCTGCCTCTACCGGAACGATAGAAACTTGTTTCTTATCGCGTCCTTTTCTGGTGTATCTTACAACACCATCTGTCAGTGCAAATAATGTATAATCTTTACCGCAGCCTACGTTCACGCCTGGGTGAATTCTGGTTCCACGCTGTCTGTAAAGAATGTTTCCAGCCTTAACAAACTGTCCGTCCGCTCTCTTAGCGCCAAGTCTCTTGGACTCGGAATCACGGCCGTTCTTTGTAGAACCAACACCTTTTTTATGTGCGAATAACTGAAGGTTCATCTTCATCATGTCGTTACACCTCCCTGACTTTTACTTTTAAATATCGTTTTGAATAACTTTTTTCAATTTCCGTCAGTCCGAGAACCAGGGAATCCATCAGAAGCTTCCCGCCTGCCGTCAGTTCCTCCGGAAAACGGATATGCACATACCCGTCTTTTTCATCCAGTTCAAACCGGTCTTTGGTAAGCCTCTCCAGAGAATTCGCGGTATTGATGATCAGAACGGAGACGGCGGCGCATACAATGTCCTGCCCTTCCTCCGCATAACCGGCATGTCCTCTGGACAAAAGCTCTGTATAGGAATTGTTCTTCCTGCTGACTGTAACTGTAATCATACAAACACCAGATTAAGCGTTGATCTTTTCGATTTTAACTTTTGTGTACTGCTGTCTGTGACCGTTTTTCTTGTGATATCCAGTTTTTCTCTTGTACTTGTAAACGATGACTTTCTTAGCCTTGCCGTTCTCAACTACAGAAGCGGTAACACTGGCATCTGCTACGTCAGCTCCGACTTTCAGTCCGTCGTTGCTTACTGCAAGTACATTGTCAAATGTAACGGTCTCGCCAGCCTCAACACCGAGCTTTTCTACTCTGATTACGTCGCCCTCGGCAACCTTGTACTGTTTACCACCTGTTGCAATAATTGCGTACATCTGTGGCACCTCCTATAAACTTTACTCGCCAAATACGGTGATCCTCCAAAAAAACATACGTTTTATAAAATACATTTATTTTACGTCAGGATACTTCAACCTCTTTGTGCGGCATACTGGATTATAATAGCATGGTTATATTCATTCGTCAAGATATCTGTGCGATTTTTTTCATAATTATCTCTCCGGAACAATCTCTATCCAATAACCGTCCGGATCTGTGATAAAGTAAATCCCCATGGATGGATTTTCAAAGGCAATGCAGCCCATTTTCTCATGACGCTTATGAAGCTCTTCATACTCGTCCGTCACAAAAGCAAGA
>DWVA01000260.1 GCA_019120475.1 Candidatus Blautia intestinipullorum
TCATTATACCTCAAGGGACCAATACTCTTTTCATTTATTTTTCTATTAACTGACTATTTCTTTACTCCAACAATGAAAGGTTTTGTCGAATTTTGGCTCAAAAAATGATTGTGGAGCCCCGCACTAAACAATCTTAATGCTGTTTTTTGCTCCGGCATACTGGTCTTCCTCGCTGATCACCAGCTCCTCCACGATTTTCTGCATCTGTTTTCTTGGAATGATCACAGGCATTCCTCCCTTTTTCTGCCGCTGCCCCTTCATCTGTCCCGCCGCATCATCGGAAATATACCGTCACCACTACGTCTGTATGCAGGAGCCTAATCCAAATTCCTATTCCGTAATATAAGAATTATATAGGAGGATTCTTCCGGCATCAATGTTCCTCATAACAGTTTTTTCTTTTTTTACTGTTTATCATACCAATTATTCAGAAAAATATGCAAATGAATCTCTAAAGAATATTTAATTTTTGTTTTTAAGAGGGATATAAGAGAGATAAAATAGACAGAGCGGCTCTGCCGTAAGATTCAGATATTCTTACGGCAGATATCGCTGAGACAGCACTTGTCGCAATGCGGCGCGGTTCTGGCAGTGCAGACATCTCTTCCATGATACACAAGGCGGTGACAGAAATCGCTGCCTTCTTCCGGAGGAATGATCTTCCACAAAGCCATTTCCACTTTCTTTGGTTCTTTGATATTATCCACCAGTCCGATCCTGTTGCTCAGCCGGATACAGTGTGTATCCGTTACGATGGCAGGTTTTCCGAACACGTCTCCCATGATCAGATTGGCGCTTTTTCTTCCCACTCCCGGAAGCTTCAAAAGCTCCTCAAAGGTTGTGGGGATATTATCATTATACTGTTCGTGAAGGATTCTCATACATGCGCTTATATCTCTCGCCTTGCTCTTTCCCAGCCCGCAGGGTTTTACAATAGCCTCGATATCTTCGGGCTTTGCTTTTGCCAGCGACTCTACATCCGGATATTTCGCATATAAATCTTCAACTACTACATTCACTCTCGCATCCGTACACTGAGCCGCAAGGCGTACGCTGACCAGAAGCTTCCACGCCTGTTCATAGTCCAGGGTGCATCCCGCGTCCGGATACTCTTCTTTCAATCTCTGGATAACTTCCAGAGCAAGTTCTTTTTTCGTCATTTTCTCATTCCTTTTCTCTTTTGTCCCCTTGTACACTGGCGCTGCTGTCCCTTTGTACATTAACGCTATGCCTGTCACTGGGCTGTTTTGCACACGTCCACCCACTCTTTATAGTGCGAATATTTTTCAAGCTCCGGAATCATCAGTTCTATGGCGCTGTTGGAGCTCCCGCAGGCGGGGAAAACTGTCTCGAACCGTTTCAGGGATTCGTCCAGGTATACCTCCACACCCTCGTTTACCGCAAAGGGGCAGACGCCTCCTACCCCGTGTCCGATCAAAGGTTCCGCCTCCTCGTAGGCCAGCATCTTCGCTTTCTTTCCAAATTTATCTTTATATTTGCGGTTGTCGATCTTGGCGTCGCCTGCCGCCACGATCAGGATCACCTTATCGTCCAGATGAAACGAAAGCGTCTTGGCGATCCTGCATCCTTCGCAGTTAAGGGCCTTGGCCGCCAATTCCACTGTAGCGCTGGAAACATCAAACTCCTGGATCCGGTCCGCGATTCCTTCCTTTTCAAAAAAGTCCTTCACTCTCTCAACTGACATTTTTCCACTTCCTCTTTTTGTTTTCTGATTCTTTTCCACAGGAAAACTTTTTCTGTTCCGGTTTATTTTGTTCCGAAGATCCTGTCTCCTGCGTCTCCCAAACCGGGACAGATATAAGCGTCCTTATTTAATTCCCTGTCCACATGCCCTACATAGATCTGAACGTCCGGATGCGCTTTATGCAGGCGCTCCAGTCCCTCCGGAGCGGCAATGATAAACATACATTTAATATTTCTGCCTCCGTGCTGCTTGATAAAATCCACTGCAGCCACAGCAGATCCTCCTGTAGCAAGCATAGGATCTGTGACCACGATCAGTCTCTGGTCAATGGGATCCGGAAGCTTGCAGTAATATTCGTGGGGTTCATGGGTCTGGGGATCTCTGTAAAGGCCAATATGTCCGATCTTGGCAGACGGAACCAGGGTAGTGATCCCGTTTACCATTCCAAGCCCCGCCCGCAGCACCGGCACCACAGCCAGTTTTTTTCCGGATATCATCGGAGTCATACATTTTTCCAGAGGAGTCTCTACCTCCACGTCTTCCAGCGGCAGATCTCTCAGCGCTTCGTATCCCATCAGAACTGCGATTTCCTCCGTCAGTCTGCGAAATTCATTTGTTCCTGTATTTTTATTTCTCAGTATAGAAATTTTATGCTGGATCAAAGGGTGCTCCATAATATAAACATTGTCCATAGCAGCTTTTTATCCTTTCCTGATTAATTTCCACATTTGCATCGGGCGCGGTATTTACGCCAGACTGAACGCCTCGCCTGTTTCAAGATTATAGGTGTCCCGGCCGTTGCAGAACAGATTTCCATACACGCTGTCTGTTAAGCTGTCATTCACGCCGTTGGAATATTCATGTACCACTTCTCCGTCCGCATTGTACTGATATACCCGGTATTCCGGTGTTTCCCATCCGGTATTCTGCTGCTTCCCGCCGCTTTCTTCCGATGGGCTTTCTCTGCATACAAGCAGGCCATAAGGGGTAAAACGGTAAGGCACGTTCTCTCCAGCCTCTGTTTCCTTATTCTTTTTATCGTTTTTCAGATCGTAAGTATAAAACAGCCCGCTTCTGGTGAAAACCCACAGAAGATCGTCTTTACAGTACCAGCATGTAATCTCCCTTGTTTCCCCGATCCGTTCCAAAAGCGCTTCCTGATTAAATTCCACACCGCCGGTATTGACGGGCATTGTGCTGTAATCTTCTTTCTGATTGTCAAAAGTTCTCCATTCATAAATGCTTCCGTCCCCGGAAAACCATACCCATCCGTCCCTGGGATTGCCTTCTTCGCAGAACGGCGCGTTCTCTGCCCCGACCTTGTCTATCTCATCGGCACACATCTGCTTAAACTCTTCCTCTGAATAAACCTTACCCTTCTCCAGGTCTATAACAACGGTAATCTCCTGATCTTCATTTTCGAGAGGAATATACTCCACCAGAGCATAATTGCTGCAGTAGACAGAGTCTTTCCAGTACATTCCGCTTCTTTCGCCCCCATATTCAAGACCGGATTTTATCTCGTCAGTGTCTTTGCAGTCCCGCATTTTCAGGACTTCTTCAGCCTCGCCGTTTTCCCTGACAACCTCCAGTACAAAATAAGTTCCGTATGTGTCGTCCTTTACTTTTGTCTCGCGAAGCGCGACTCCCTCCGGACCATGGGTATAGATTACAGATTCTCCCACCGGTTCATCTTCTCTTTCCCAAAGCGCATTTCCTTCAAAGAGAATGTTTCCGCTGCAGTCAGACACAAACCTGTCATACTCTCCGTTGACCATGAAGCTTCCATCGCTTCCCAGCCCCAGTTCATAGCCGTCCCAGCCTTCCGGATTTCCCGGCATCCAGAACGCATGCAGCACTGTTCCGCTCCTGTCTGTCAGCAGATAAAGTTTAGGATCCGCACTTTCTTCACAGTACTGTACTCCTCCGCATGCAATCGTTGTCATCGCCTCTGCCAGCAGGGTCTCTGTCTCTTCCGCCCTGTCCTTGTTTGCGGCAATCCTTCCCATTATCGCCGCATACTCGTCGTCATTTGCGGCATCGGCCGCTTCCCCCTCCAGATTCTGGATCCGATCCTGGGCCGCCCCTGTCCGCGCATCATAAGACAGGCTTTTGGTCACAGTTTTATAAAAATCATCGTAGGTTCCATTGGACCGGATCAGGGCATAATCTCCATTGACCTCATAAACCTCAAATCCAAAAGGATAATCCGTAGTTGTATAATCCATCAGATAGGAATAAGCCGAGCCGGCGGCAAGGATCACACCCTTCAGCGCCGTCTCCCGAACTTCTTCACTGGCAAGCGCCTCTCCTGCGATATGATCAACGATCGTAAATCCTGTAAAACTATCTGCGTTGGATGCGATATCCGCTGAGATTGCATCAGAAAGACCTGGGATTTCTTCGTTCAGATCTTCATACAAGTCACTGAACTGCCCTGCGATTTCGTCCACATTTTCCATATATGCAACATCTCTCTGCTGACAGTAAGCACGTACGGTTTCCTCAAAAGAAGCGTACTCTTCCTCATACGCTGACTGATAGGCTTTCGTGTCCGCCCACTTTGTACTTTCCGGATCGTTCGTCCCGGGATCGTACGGTTCCTCGTAAGCAGCGTCTTCCTCATTTGCCGGTTCCTCGGCTGCCTCCTCGTTGGCAGGCTCCTCATAAGTTTCCTGACTTTCATACGTGTCCTCTGCGGGATCGCTGCCGTCGGCCGCCGCATCCGCGGCAGTAACCTGAGCCTGTTCCGGCGCAGGATCTTTTTCGGCAATACCTCTTCCAACGGCGGCAGCCACTATGACAACAGCGACAGCCGCAGCCCCTGCGATCAATTTTTTATCTGGTTTCTTTTTCCCGGAACCGCCGGTCTGCTTTTTTCCTCCCTTTGTCTGACCTACCGGTTTCCCGCATCTGGGGCAGAAGCGCATTCCGTCTTTGATTTCTTTTCCGCAATTTTTACAGTACATCCTTATTCTCCTCTACTCCCGTGTCTGCTTTATCTGTTTCAGTCTCCGCCGAGAACGCGGTTCCGCAGTAAACACAGAATATCGCGTCCGCGTCGTTGGATTTTCCACATTGTGAACAGATTTTTCCTGTTTCTTCTAATGGAGGCTGCTGCTCCTTAAGGCTGTCTTTTTCCTGCTGTCTGGCAAGCTGCATCTCCTCACGTGCCTGCCGGCGTTTTCTCTCTTCCTCCGCCTGCTGTATCTTCAGCTCCTGTATCTGCGTGGAAAGGCTTTGATTTTTATCCTGCAGCGAACGGATCTCTGCAAAAAGATCTTCATATTCCGTGTCGGTTTCATGGAGATGTTTCTCCACACATCGGCTTCCTGTCTCATTGATCAGTCTTCGGATCTCCGATTCATTCGTCCTGATCTCCCCGGCAAGCTTCCGTATGCTGGTCCCATAGGATATCTTTTCTGATATATCAACGGTAATTACTTCCTTCATTCTGTCAAACAGTCCCAATTTACTCTTCCTCCCTTTCTTCCGGATTCCTCTGCAGCCTCATTCTCCGACCTGCAGAAACCAGGTCAGCGTGTCGTTTCCGGCGCGCGGCTCACCTGCGCCGCCTTGATACTTATTATATCTGTCTGTAATCTTATTGTAAATACGAAGAGAGACGAAACTGTAAAAGCCGTTCTCCATTGGTTACTGTCCCCAGGCGGCTGCAGCCCGGAAAAAGGTATAAAAAAACAGAAAGAGCAAAAGCTCTTCCCGTTTCTTCTTTCCCCAGACCGCTCTTACGGAACCGGGTTCTCTCCGCGGACTCTTTCCGCCACTTTTCTTCTGTTGGGACGTTTTACCCGTCCCAGCAGCACCCGGAATTCGTCTATGTACATCAGAAGCGACATAGCCATGCAGACCGCGCCTGCGCCGATGAGAATATCCGCCGTAGCTCTTGGAATGCCGGGGCCTGCAAAAATGATGATGGCAACTGCGTAGCTTACCGCCGTGTTAAGCTTTCCATGCCACTGGGCGCTCCATTCTTCGCTTGTTTCTGTAAGGACTCTCCAGCCGGAAACAAGCATATAAGCTTCTTTTATCAGGAAAAATATCAACACTGGTTTTGCCAGTGTATAATGAAAACTCAGGCAGATCAGAATTGCTCCCTGCATCGCCTTATCCGCAACGGGATCCAATATCCGTCCCACACTGCTTTCCTGACGGAAAATCCTTGCGATCTTTCCATCCAGAAAGTCTGTGGCCGCAGCCGCGATCAGAAGAAGCGACAGCAGAGTTTTCTGGTCTTTTATCCCCTGTCTCTGGAAAATCCCAAGGAACAGTATCGCCATTGCCAGCCTTGCAATGCTTATGGCGTTGGGCAATGTAAAGATTTCCTTTCTGGTCAGTATCCGTCCGAGCTTCTCCTGGTTCATCGGGATGATCCTGTAAAATACCTGGTAGCAGATAATGTTCAGGATAAGAGCAGTAAGTACGTCCGCCACGCTGTGCTGCTTCAGGAACATGGTCGAAAGGATAATGGAAATCGTAAGGACCAGGACTCCTGCTGAAAAAATCTTATGCTTTCTGCACTGTCTGTTCTGGAGAAGGGCAACGCAGCTTGCCGTAGCGTTAAATACGTGCATGCTCGGGAAAATATTGGTGGGGGTGTCTATTTTGTACAGAAACTGTACCGCCTGGATGAAAAGGCTGTCTCCTGTAAGCTCCGGACGCAGGTTCTGTCCGTTTGGATACACATAGGACACGATCAGAAAAAGCGTCATTCCCACTCCCAATGTGCCGAGAAACTGGTAATATTCCTTATTGCTGCTGCACGCGAAAGTAAAATACAGAACCGATCCCAGCAGAAAAAAGTACCAGATCACATAAGGGATGATAAAATATTCGCAGAACGGGATTTTATCATCCACAAGGGAATGGATCAAATGCGTCTTTGCTCCGCTGCTCTCCATGAGCATAAAAGCGATCATATAAAATACGCCGTATGCCGGAATGATCCAGATATGTTTTGATTTTTTTAGCCAGTTCAAAGTTATCACCTTCTGAATAAACCGGTTTTCACCGGAAATTCCCTTCAAAAAAATTTGTCTGTCTGTTGCTAATAGTATACCTTATTATATTATTTAATCAATGCTCAAATTGCTGAAAATCACCGGTTTTACAAAAATTTCATATTTATTTTATACAGTTCTTATTTCCCTTACGGTACCGCCTTTTCCTGAGCTCTTTGGAAAGGTCTTCTATCTTTATAAACGAACCATTACAGGAATATGCTTCATTTCCGGAATGATTTTTTTCATCATGTCTTCCGTCCGGATCTTCAGGCTGGACGTATTGATGCAGGGATGGCATCCGATATAAGGTTCTTTCAATACATCCTCGTCGATCAGAAGCTGCACTTTCTGGTCTTTATCGTTCATAAGCCCCAGTACGCTTAGCGAACCCGGAGTGATATCCAGGAATTTTTCCATATATTCCGGTTTTCCGAAAGAAAGTCTCGATGAATTGATCTGGGCGGAAATATCCTTTGTCTTAAATTTTTTGTCTCCGGGAAGCATCAGAAGATAGAAGCTGGTTTCCTGACGGTTGCATAAAAACAGATTTTTACAGATCGATATTTCCAGTGTCTTATCAATTTCCTGGCAGGCCTCTATTGTCATAGCCGCCTCATGATCCACTCTCTGGTATTCCACGCCCAGAGAATCAAGAAAATCATAGGTTCTGATCTCTTTTTCCAGTCTTCCTTCTGTGTTTTGCGGTCTTCCGTTATATAATTCCATTCTCTTTATCCTCCGAAAAAAGTATTTTATTTCTCAGGCCGTTTTCCCTCACATTATAGCATATGGTAATCTTTTTTACAGCATATCGTTAATGTACAAGGGGCAACACGCTCCAATCCATGGAAAACAGAAAGGGAAGCGCCTCTTACGCTGCGCTTCCCTTTCTTCTGCTGCGGCCCTGCCGCATAGCCTGTTCAAATTCTCTCAGTTTCATTCTTGCTTCCGGACTCATGGCCTTCGGTACCTGGATCTGTATTGTCACGTACTGATCGCCCCGGACGGAAGCGTCCTGCATGGATACGATGCCCTTTCCTCTGAGACGGATCTTTCCGCCGGACTGTGTCCCCTCCGGGATCCTGCATACCACGTCTCCATACAGTGTGGAAACTTTGGCCTCTCCGCCGAACACTGCCGTCGTAAACGGGATCTGGGCCGTTGTGTACACATCCATGCCTTTTCTCTCATATCCTGCTTTTGGCGCTACATGTACTTTCAGAATCAGATCTCCCGACTGCGCTCCTCCGTATCCCGGCGCGCCTTTTCCTTTCAGACGGATACATTTGCCGTCGTCGATTCCAGCCGGAACATGGATCTGCAGTGTCTGAGTTCTTCCGGTTCCTTCCGGATCAGAAATCCTCAGCATCTTTTCGCATCCAAAAGCCGCTTCCTCAAAGCTGACCGTTACCTCTGACTGGAGATCGCTGCCCCGTCTCTGACGGCTTTCTCCATGGAATCCGCTTCCGTATCCGCTGTAAAAGTCTCCGTTCTGACCTTCAAATCCTCCGCTGTAATTGCCGCGGCTTCCCTGTCCGTGGAAGATATCTCCGAAAATGTCTCCGAAAATATCGTCCATATTTCCGTTCATGCCGCCGTTTTCAAAATGATATTCCCGGTAGGTTCCGCCGTTTCCTCCAAATCCGAATCCGCCGAATCCCTTGCCGAAACCGCCTCCCTGGTTCTTTCCGGCGTTTCCGCTGTAGGTACTGCCTCCAGCCGTTCCGTCAAAAGCCGCGAAGCCAAACTGATCGTATAATTTCTTCTTTTCTGTATCGCTGAGCACATTGTACGCTTCTGTAATTTCTTTAAATTTCTGTTCCGCCTGCTTATCTCCCGGGTTTGTATCCGGATGATATTTTTTCGCAAGTTTCCTGTATGCACGTTTGATTTCCTTTGCGTCGGCATTTCTTCCGACTCCAAGGACTTCATAATAATCTCTCTTAGCCATAATGCCACCTCCGGTTAAAACTCCGACCTGAATGCTGCTTTCCCGGAAACTGTGCCTCCGAAGTTTCGGAAACACACCCCCTCTTTTTCCGAACACTCTTCACAAAAAAGAGATGCCGGCAAGTTACCATCGCATCCCCTGTCTGTCTCATATGTTCTATATGTAATATAACACTCGTTTCCGTTGCTGTCAAGAGCAGGTTTCAAATTTTTTGCGGCAAATTTTCGTTTTTGCAAAAAAAATAAAGGCGCCCGTCAGAAGGCGCCCGTTCTTTTATTCCGCAAAGGGAGATAATTCCAGACGTATGAAATATCCTCTGTCATGGCTGCAGACCGGACACTTTTCCGGAGCTTCCCGGGATTCGCAGATATAACCGCAGTTCAGACAGATCCATCCCTGAGCCGCGTCGGAAACATAAAGCTTGTTTTCTTCCAGCCACCCGGCGAATTTCCCAAAACGGTCTCCGTGGTATTTTTCAATTTCCGCGATGTTGTAAAAGGAGCGGGCCACCTTGTCAAAGCCTTCTTCCTTCGCTTTGTCTCCAAAACCTTTGTACACCACATCATGTTCTTCATATTCATTATGCTGCGCCATGCGCAAAAGCTCCGGAAGACTGTCTGTGATATCCACCGGATAACTTCCGTCCACATGGATCGTTTCCTTTGCCAGTTCCTTTAGATGATCATAAAAGATCTCCGCATGTTCTTTTTCCTGCTCCGCTGTGTACAGAAAAACCTGGGCCACAGCCGCCTGATTTTCTCTGCGGGCCTGGGCTGCGCCGAAAGTATAACGGTTTCTGGCCTGACTTTCTCCTGCAAAAGCTCTCATCAAATTTTCTTTCGTTTCACTGTTTCTGAAATCTACCGGCATATCTGCTCTCCTTTTCATTTATTCTCTATGACAGATTTCTGCCGCAGGATCGGCGGCAGTGTTCTTCGTTAGAAAAGTATTGGCAGATATGAAGATAAATATACCTGCCGCTGTCAAAAAAACAACGGCAGGCATCTTTCAGGCTTCCAGGATCACCGGCTTTCCATATGTTTTCATACGCTCCGCCTCTACAGTAACTGTGCTTCCGTCGATCAGGTTGGTATATTCGCCGTCCTTCAGGTCTACCTTAACCTTTGCGTCCTGACTTTTGAGCGCGAATACGCCTACCATTTTTCTTCCGTCCATTTCATAGACGCCGACCACAGTATCTGTAAGATCGTCTGCGTATAAGCGATAATCTCCATACGCCATGATCTCCTTTTTCTTGATTCCGGAAAGAGTCGTCAGTAAACCGCTGATATCCTTTCCTGTGTTCCATTCTACTTTGTCAATGTCAAAAAGGCTTGGGGTATGGTCATTTTCCGTTTCCTGGCCTCCGTAGATCAGTGCTGCCCCCTGCTGGAAAAACACAAAGGCCGTCCAGTTTATAAGATCGCTTTCATTGGGGACAGCCGCCTTTGCCCTTCTCTGATCATGGTTTTCCAGACACCGCATCTTCACATAATTGTCAGGATAAGTGATATGCTGCTGGTTTAAAATCTGTACGTACATATCCAGGCTGATCTTCCCTGCAAGATACTGGTCGCGGAAACTCCAGATATCATAATCGTATTCCATGTCAAAAGCCTGGTACATTTCTCCGTCGGACTGCCCTACCTGGCCCAGTCTGCGGTTGTCGCGGATAAATCCAGGTTCCACGCTCTCTGCCAGCCAGATGAATCCGGGCTTCACTTTTTCCACGGCTCTTCTGGCCTCCATCCAGAATTCCAGCGGCACAAGCGGAGCCACGTCGCAGCGGAAGCCGTCCGCCAGCTCTGCCCACTGGCACAGCGTCTCGATCTGATAATCCCAGAGATCTCTGTTCCGGTAGTCCAGGTCGATCACATCTCCCCAGTCTCCCGTTTTGTTGCCGAAAGAGCCGTCCGGCTTTTTGTAGAAAAACTCCGGCTTGTTTTCGCTGAGCCAGGAATCCGGCGAGGTATGATTATAAACAATGTCCATCATAAGCTTCATCCCTCTTTTATGGATCTCCTCCGCCAGATGTTCCAGATCCTCTCTGGTGCCGTATTCCGGGTTTACTCCTCTGTAGTCGGAGATCGCGTAAGGACAGCCCAGAGAGCCCTTTTTATTTTTCTTTCCAATAGGGTAAACCGGCATCAGCCAGACAATGTCCGTTCCCAGAGCCTTGATCCTGTCCAGATCCTTTTCCACTCCGGCAAAATTTCCCTCTGTGGAATGGTTTCTTACATATACTGAATAAATTACCTGATTTCTCAACGTCTTTTTCGTTTCTTTTGCCATAATTTCCTCTTATTATTCTTTTTGTGTTGATTCCCGCGCTTCCAGTTTGCAGGAAAACACGCGGTGCTGATTCGCTTCTCCTTTATGGAGCATGGAAAACAAGATTTTCACCGCGTCTTCCGCCATCTCCTTCACCGGCTGCCGCATTGTGGTAATGGACGGATGATAGTACAGCGTCTCGTCCAGTCCGTCAAATCCTGCAAGTCCGCATTCTTCCGGTATCCGGATGCCGCTTTCCAGAAGCGCCCTTCCGGCGCCGATGGCAATAGAATCCGCCACAGCGTAGACACAGTCAAAATCAATTCCGGACTCTATCAGTTTCTTTCCCATCCGGTATCCATTGGCCATACTGAACACATCCTCCGCCCAGTCCTGGCTGTACCAGATCCGCTGTTCATCCACCTCGATGCGGTTTGCTTTCAATGCGTCTCTGTAACCGTTCAGGCGAAGTCTTCCCACGCTTTCGTCTCCTCTGCTGCCGCTGAAGATCACGATCTTTTTGTAGCCTTTGGAGCACAGATGATCCACCATCCGGTAGCTTTCCTGATAACTGTCCACGGAAACAGAAGAATAAAGATCCTTGGGGACTGTTTCATCCATATCCACCGTACACATCACAAAAGGCACAGGAACAGCCTTCAGGTCTTCCTCCGTCCTGTTATGGTTTCCTCCCAGAAAGATCAGTCCTTTCAGGCGCTTTTCCTTCACAAGCCTCAGGGCTTCACGGATCTCGTCGCCGGAAATACTGATGTATTCTATGTCGGAATCATAGTCGTACTGGGCGATTCCCTCTACCAGCACAGGCCGCATTTTGGCAAACAACTGATTGTCCGCCCCCTTGATCACCACTCCTATTGTCTTGGAGACGCTTTTCTTCAGATTCTGGGCGCTGTTGTTGGGAATGTAATGATTTTCCTCGATCACCTTCATGATCTTGCGCCGGGTTTCCGGATTAATGTCCGGATGATTGTTGATGGCTCTGGACACGGTGCTGACTGCCACATTACATCGTTTTGCTATATCCTTGATCGTAACTGATTCCATATACTTCATTCCTGTCTGTATGCTTTTTCTACTGTTTACACGACTTCTTTTTTCTCTATCTGAACAGATATATTTTATCAACTACAGGGTAAAAAAGCAACAATTAAGGAGATCTTCAAAAACGTCTCAGCCTTTTACAGCACCTGCTACAACGCCTTCGATAATATGCTTCTGGCAGATCATATAAAATATAACGATGGGAATAATGGAAAGTACCAGAGTAGCCATCATTGCTCCCATATCCACAGATCCATGTCCGCCCTTCAGATACTGAATGGCAATGGGAATGGTCTGATAATCGCTGTCCAGCACCAGCAGCGGAAGAAGATAGTCGTTCCAGATCCACATGGCTTCCAGGATCGCCACTGTAATGCAGGTCGGTTTCATAATCGGAAGAACGATCCGGAAATATGCCTGAATAGGATTACAGCCGTCGATCATGGCCGACTCCTCGATCTCCAGCGGAATGGACTGCACAAAGCCGGTAAACATAAACACGCAGAGGCCGGCTCCAAAGCCCAGATATACCAGCACCAGTCCAAAGGGAGTGGTCAGTCTCAGCATGTTGGCGATCTTTGACAAGGTAAACATTACCATCTGGAAAGGTACGATCATGGAAAAAACGAATCCGTAAAACATTACGGAAGAGATCACGCTTTTTACCCGGACGATATACCACGCGCACATGGAGGTGCATAAAAGAAGTACCGCCACGGAAAGGACAGTAACCAGAAGGCTCAGGCCGAACGCGCGGAAAAAGTCTGTCTTCTCGATTCCGTTTATGTAGTTTTTCAGTCCTTCAAACATTTTTCCGGTGGGAAGGCCGAAGGGTTCCCTGCTGATATATGCTTTTCTCTTAAAGGAGTTCAGCACTACCTCTACGATGGGAAAGATCCACAGAAGGCTGATCAGGGTAAATAGAACTGTCAGAACTACATTTCCTTTTTTATTTTTTACCATTACTGCTGCACCTCCTTACTTTTTGTGGCGCGAAGCTGCAGAAGGGCGATAGCCGCCACGATCAGGAAGAATACCACCGCTTTCGCCTGTCCAACTCCCTCAGTGCCGGGCCTGTCATAAAACGTCTTATAAATGTTCAGCGCCAGCATCTGTGTTTTATTGGAGGGGGCTCCTGCTGTAAGCGCAAGGTTCTGGTCGAACATCTTGAAGGAGTTCGTCAGCGTCAGGAAAGTACAGATAGTGATGGACGACATCATCATCGGTATTTTCACCTTGAACAGAGTAGCCCATTTTGACGCTCCGTCGATCTGGGCCGCCTCGATCAGTTCCCCGGGAATATTCTGAAGACCCGCCACATAAATGATCATCATGTATCCGATACTCTGCCAGTTCATCAGTATGATCATTCCCCAGAAGCCGTAGCTTGCGTCAAAAGTGATAGTCTTTCCGAAATAGCTCAGCACGCCGTTAATGATAAGCTGCCAGATATATCCAAGGATGATACCGCCGATCAGGTTCGGCATAAAAAATACGGTACGGAAAATGTTGGTTCCCTTGATCCCTCTTGTAAGGGCCAGGGCGATCACAAAAGCAAGAACATTAATGGTGATCACCGCGACGATGGTGAACAGTACTGTGAAGCCGAGCGCATGAAGAAAATCACCATCAGAAAAAATCTTTGTGTAGTTAGAAAATCCAATCCACTGTGCGTCCGTCACGGTTGTAAATTTACAGAATGAAAGATACACGCCCAAGATGAACGGAACCACAAATCCAACGATAAATGCGATTAAGGTAGGAAGGGCAAAGATTGGAAAATATCTTTTCATTGATCTGTTGTTCATTTTGTTTCCTCCCTTATTCTGGGACACCTGCGTCCTTGTGAGATCATTTTGACAGAGAGGATAAGGCCTCTTCTGCTCCCTCATCCTCTCTGTCCGGAACGCAGGTTACTCTTCCGCGTCCTCCTGAATGTTCTGTTTCTCTACAGCCCAGTTGTCAATAGCCGCTTCTACAACAGGATCCCACTCACCGGTTCCCTGCGCGTATTCCAGAAGCGCAGCTCCGAATTTATCTTTGTAGGACTGGTTCGGGATTGTATTGAAAGCCCAGGATACGGTTTCCTTGCCGGAGTTGGACCATTCCATAACCTGTGCGGCAAGAGGATTGCTGGGAACTTCGTCTTCGCTGAAGGTATCGTACGGAGAAATCCATCCAAGTTTATTGATACAGAAATCTTTTCCGGTCTCGCTGTTAAACAGCCAGTGGATAAAGGCCAGAGTCGCTTCCTGGTCTTCCTCGGAAACCTGATTGTTGATACCAAGGTTTGCCTCGGAGCCAATGCAGAGTCCCTGGTTTTCTTCTCCGTCTACGCCGATATAGATTGGAAGGAAACAGATATCGTCAGCGGAAAAGTCTTCATTGTTCTCTGCGATAGTAGTCCATGCCCAGTTTCCGTTCTGCACAAAAGCAACTTCTTCCAGCGCGAATTCCGCCATGGCGTTTTCAATAGTCATGCTGGAAAGCATTGCCGGCTCAGTGCAGGAATTATTGATGTACAGATCAAAGATCTGTTTGAAATTGTCCATATAGGTTCCGTCCAGAGTGTCGGAATCATCTACGCCTTTGTCCTTGTACTCATAGTACAGAGGCATGTTGAACAGGTGGTTTGTCCATCTCCATTCCTCTCCCGGTGAGAACGAGGTGGAAGCAAAGGCTCCCAGGATTCCCAGATCGTCCGCCTTGGCCTGAATATCCTCCGCAACGGCCTTTAAAGTGTCAAAATTGTTGATATCATCAATAGACTCGATCACCGCTCCGTCCATAGCGCAGTAATCTTCGATGATTCTCTTGTTGGTGATAATGCCGTATCCTTCAACAGTATAGGGAATAGAGAATACGCCGTCGTCGTCAGAGATAGCCAGGCTCTTGTCTGTCAGGCTGTCGTACCATTCTGTATCGCTGAGATCCAGCGCGTAGGATTTCCAGCGTTCCAGAGCTACCTTGCTTCCAATCTGGAACAGTGTGGGAGGTTCGTCCTTGGCGATCTCCGAACGGAGCATGTTCTCATATGTATTGGCTCCTGCAGTTACCACCTTCGCCTCAATGCCTGTCTCCTCGGTAAACGCAGGGATCAGCTCCTCCTCCAGAATCGTGCCGTCCTCAGGCTTCTGGTTCAGCCAGTAAACTTTACCTGTAATAGAGCTGTAGTCAAAGTCGTCTCCCGACTCTTCTCCGGCATATGCCGGAACTGCCATTGCGGAAACAGCCATCATAGCTGTCAGACCAATCGCCGCCCATTTTTTCGCTTTTTTCATCTCTCT
This sequence comes from Candidatus Blautia intestinipullorum, assembly GCA_019120475.1. Taxonomy (GTDB): domain Bacteria; phylum Bacillota; class Clostridia; order Lachnospirales; family Lachnospiraceae; genus Blautia_A; species Blautia_A intestinipullorum. The sequence continues at coordinate 15,298 of DWVA01000260.1, forward strand.
TACCTTCCTTTCATTTTAGCTTTTCTTGTTTCGGAAACATTTCCGGTAATGTATCCGGTAACGTTTCCGGTTCGTGAAATAAACATAGCACATTCTGAAACAAATAGCAAGATTTTTTCTTATCCAATTTTCAGATTCGTGATTTTTTAAGATTTTGATGTGATTTTTTTATATAGATTGCACAAATTCAGTTTTTGCAGGAATCAACAAAAGAAACGTTCAAAACTAAGATATGTTTTGCAGCTATACGGCGTCCAGGACTGCCTGCCCGGGAAAATCATGCAGCCATGATTTTCTCTTTCAAACAGTCCCGGGGCCTGTCTGCTGCTAAAAATAATCAGAAATATACGGGGTCTGCTGCTCGATAGCGTCCTCGAGCATGTCAATGGTCCACTCCGCCGCCTGGATACGGCCGATCTTTGCCAGATATTCCGGTCTTTTGTATCCCATAAGCATGGTGGTCATAGTCTGAATACTGATCTTGTCCTCACAGGGTTCCATGATCCGTCTGGCCTGCCCGTGTCCGTCTCTGGAGATTGTCAGAAGGAAACTGCCCTGGTTACATTCCATTACCGGATCCATCAGGGTAAACTTCCACTCTCTGTCCAGAACGCTTGGCCGGAAAGGGTAATCCTCCACAAAAGCTTCGAAATCCACGATTCTTCCCATAAAATAGGGCGAGATCACCTCTTTTATACTTGCGTCCTCCAACAGAAAGGCAAGGGGCTCGTCCGTATAGGTATCGCCATCCACCTGGTCGATCATGGAGAAGTGCGCGCTGACAAAATTCCAGAGCCCTGTCCTTGCGTCCTCATTGTTGAAGATCATATCTTTTATGTGAAAAACGTCGTTTGCGATCCAGTAGATCACATAGCCGTCCGGCTCGTTTTTTTCGTTGTAATAAACCGCCGCCATCACATCGTCGGAGTCCCACAGCCAGTATTCGTTCCAGGCAAGATCGTCCCTTAAGACCGCTCCGTGAGTATGCATGGCATACCGCTCATAAGTCTCTTTCAGTTCCGCGCTGTCCGTTTTTACCCGGCGGACGTCTCCGGGAACCTGTCTGTTTTTCGGAAGCTGATAGTCCTTTATTTCATAGGATATTTTATCAGAGATAATTTCCCAGCCTTTCCGGCGGTAATATGGGATAGAATAGGGATAAAGATAACAGATATGCTGACCTTTTTTCTTCATATTTTTCAAGGCCTGCTCCAGAAGCTTATGCATCAGTCCCATGTTGGAATATTCCGGATAAGTTCCTACGCCGGTCAGCCCTCCCATCGAGTAGGTTTTTCCAAAAATCCGCACCTTCATGGGATAAACCGCCACCTGGGACACAAGAGTGTCGCCGTCGAACCATCCGATCACATCAGCCTTTTCCATGGTAGGGAATTTTGCCCGGATGATCTCCCGTTCCTGCCATCCGATAGAACTCAGCTCCTGCTCTGTCACCTGAAACACATACCGGAGAAGTGCGTTGTACTGTTCCATATATTCGCTGCCTACTGTTTTTATTTTCAGATTCTTTTTATTCATTCTAAACTTCCTTTAATCATTCAATGCGCAAAATCTATTCTCAGATGCCTGTACTGTAAAACCTCCGCTTTTCTCCGGAAAAGAACAGGCCCCATCCTCAAGATGAGAGATGGAGCCTGGGGTTATGCCCGTTTTTTGCTTATACTTCCGGCTCGATCAGACCGTAGGTATTGCCTTTTCTCTTATACACAACGTTTACCTGATCTGTCTCGGCATTACAGAATACGAAGAAATTATGTCCCAGGAGCTCCATCTGTACGCAGGCGTCTTCCGGATACATGGGTTTAATGTCAAATTTCTTTGTACGGATGATCTTAACCTCTTCATCCTCATCATAGTCCTT
>DWVA01000261.1 GCA_019120475.1 Candidatus Blautia intestinipullorum
AACGGTTCCTTAAAAGTATTCAATCACCGTACCAATGTGGAACTGAATAACCGGATTGTATGCTTTGACATCAAAGACCTTGGAAAACAGCTTAAAAAGTTGGGGATGCTGATTGTTCAGGATCAGGTGTGGAACCGGGTGACGGTCAACCGGGCGGCGCATAAGTCTACCCGGTACTATATTGACGAGTTCCATCTTCTCTTAAAAGAGGAACAGACAGCGGCTTATTCTGTCGAAATCTGGAAACGCTTTCGTAAATGGGGCGGTATCCCCACAGGTATTACGCAGAATATTAAAGACCTGCTTGCCAGCAGAGAGATTGAGAATATCTTTGAAAACTCGGATTTTATCTACATGCTCAACCAGGCGGCGGGGGACCGGCAGATCTTAGCAAAACAGCTCAATATCTCTCCTCATCAGTTGTCTTATGTGACGAACAGCGGGGAAGGTGAGGGGCTGATTTTTTATGGAAGTACCATTATTCCATTTAAAGATAAATTCGATAAATCCTTGCGGCTGTATTCGCTGATGACAACCAAAGTGTCTGATTTGGAGGCACAGGATGGTAAAAAATAATATGCCTGTTTTAGAAAAGGGCAGGGAGGTGATACAGAGTGCAGGAACATGAATACAAAGCCAGAGATAAAACAGTCCGCAAGATGAGCCGTGACGGGCTGACCGAGGAGAACCTTCGGAGTGGAGAAACTGCTTTTGTTAGCCAACGGGAACGGGAGGAGCGGATACTGTCAAAGCAGGAAGAAAAGATTTGTTTTTCCCGGTTGGAAAAGGTTCCGGAACGATTAGAAAAAAAAGGGAAAATCCAGAAGTATCAACCAAAAGAGCCGCTTTCCGCTTTCCGAGATCCGGAAACAGGAGAAACAGATTTTACATTATCTGCCGAAGAAAATAGAATGGAAAGTATAGAGACAGGAACTGCCGGAAACGGGGAGGCGGGATCGGTAGGCACAGTCAGTATCCGGGAACAGTCCTTTCGCTCTGCCAGTATCCGGGGGCAGCCTTCTGGCGCTTCTGCCATATTGGAATCAGCAGCGGAGACTTCCCATCTGTGGAAGAAAAAACTCGTGCAGGAGTATGCCAGAAAGGAGAAGGGAAAGACAGAAGATACTGCCACAGTGGAAGGACTCCATGAGGAAATCAAAGGCAAGATCAAACGGGAGCAGATCCAGAAAGAACAGAAAAAGGCGGGGCGCTTATCTTTCGGGGATGAGGACAATGGCATGGTGCGTGGAGCTGGTGTGGGTATTTCAAAAAAGGCTATTTCAGCGGCGGCAGGTTCCGCCGCTGTTTACGTTCACGGAAAAACCCATGAAACAGAGCAGGAAAACGCTGCCGTGGAGGGAGGGCATCGGGCAGAGCTGATGACAGAAAATGCTCTTCGATATGCCTTGCATCGGACAAACCGTGGCTTGCATAAGCGGGATATACGCTTGCAGGAATCCGGCTCTCTGAATATGGGAAAGAGCCGTTTTCTTTATGAAACAGCGAAGGAATCCGAGGGGAAAATTGCAGAACAGACAAAACAGGGAATCCTGCGGAAGTTCTGGCAAAAACGGCAGTATAAAAATGCATATCAGGCAGCAAAAAAAGGAGAAAAAACAGCGGCACAAACAGCAAAAGCTACACAGACCTTTGCTTCAAAAGCAAAGAGTGCGGCTTCAGTTGTTTTTGGGAAAAGCAAAGGAATTTTAGGAATCGTTGCCGTTGTGGTTCTGATCTTTGTGATGATTGCTTCGCTTTTGGCGAGTTGTGGAGCATCCCTCCAGGGAGCCGCATCCGCTACAATTACAAGCACAACTTATTCCAGTACGGATGAGGACATTTATGCGGTAGAGGATGCTTATTCAGAATTGGAAGCAGCTTTAAATGAACAGATTAATAGTATGGAGAGCCGACATCCGGGTTATGACGAGTACCGATACCAGATTGATGAGATATCCCATAATCCTTATCATTTAATCTCTTATTTTTCAGCGAAGTATGGGGAATTCACCTATGAGCAGGTGCGGGATGAGATTGATGAAATTTTTCATAGCCAGTATAGCATAGTCACAGAAAGTATCCGGGAGACAGTAACAGAGACAAAAATGGTGCGGGTAGGGGAATCGCTGGGACAAGTTGTAACCAGCGGTTACTGCAGTTGTTCCATTTGCTGTGGACAGTGGGCAGGCGGCCCTACTGCGAGCGGTGTTTATCCGACAGCCAACCATACTATAGCGGTGGATGCTTCCAATCCGTTTGTACCGATAGGTACAAAGGTTATTATGAACGGCGTGGAATACGTGGTAGAAGATACGGGAGCCTTTGCCCGGTATGGGGTACAGTTTGATGTATACTATGGCGATCATGCGTCTGCATCTGCTCACGGACATCAGACATGGGAAGCATATCTTGCAGATGATAATGGAAACCATGAAGTTGAAGTGACAACTACCCAGGAGGTGAACCGATTAAATGTGACGCTGACCAATTCCGGATTGGACGCTGTTCTAAGGCAACGGATGGATGAGAATGAGGAAGGACGCTACGACCTCTATAACGGTACTTATGGGAACCGTGATTATCTGTTTGATACCACAACACTTCCAGGAGGCGGCGAGTTTGGTTATGAGATTCCGGCAGAAGCCCTGACGGATCAGAAATTTGCAAATATGATTCGGGAAGCAGAGAAATACCTGGGCTATCCCTAT
>DWVA01000262.1 GCA_019120475.1 Candidatus Blautia intestinipullorum
CCGCTGTAATTTTATAAAAAGCATTAACATTTTTCCGCAATTTCAAAAATAAGCCGTTCCGTATCCTCCCAGCCCAGACAGGGATCTGTAATAGAACATCCGGGAACCATATGGTCGCTGATATCCTGGCGGCCTTCCAGAAGATAACTTTCGATCATAACGCCCTTTACCAGTTTTTTCAGGTCAGCATTATAATTGCGGCTGTGAAGCACCTCGCTTACAATACGGATCTGTTCTTTATATTGTTTGTCAGAATTAGAATGATTTACGTCCACGACTACCGCCGGGTTTTTCAGATTCCATTTGGCGTACAGTTCAGAAAGACGGCGGAGATCCTCATAATGATAATTGGGAATCGTTTGTCCGTATTTATTTACGCCGCCGCGGAGGATTGTGTGAGCCAGTTCGTTTCCTGTAGTTTCCACATCGTATCCACGGTAAATAAAATGATGGGGATGCTGGGCGGCAACTACGGAGTTCAGCATTACAGACAGATCGCCGCTAGTGGGATTTTTCATTCCCACAGGGATATCCATGCCGCTGGCCGTAAGGCGGTGCTGCTGATTTTCTACGGAACGTGCTCCGATTGCCTCGTAGGAAAGCACATCGTCCAGGTAGCTGCGGTTTTCCGGGTAGAGCATCTCGTCAGCGGAGGAAAGTCCTGTTTCCTCCATAACACGGATGTGCAGCCTCCGGATGGCGATGATTCCGGCCAGAAGATCAGGCGCTTTATCAGGCTCCGGCTGGTGGAGCATTCCTTTATATCCCTCTCCTGTGGTACGGGGCTTATTCGTATAAACTCTTGGAATGATCATTAATTTATCGGAAACCTGATCAGAAACCTTTTTCAGGCGGCTGACGTATTCGCAGACAGTATCTTCGTTATCCGCGGAACAGGGTCCAACAAGAACGACAAATTTATCAGATTCGCCGGTAAAAATGCGGCGGATCTCCTGATCTCTCTGCTGTTTTGCAGCTTTCAGACTTTCGCTGAGAGGATACTGTGCTTTCAAAACTTCCGGTGAAGGAAGCTGGTGGTTCGTTTTCATAGACATAAGTGTTTCCTCCTTACAGCCCTTATTCTGGGCAATAGGTACGCTCCTGAGCGTTTCCTCCTTACAGCCCGTATTTGGGGCATATAGGTACGTTTGCGTTTCTACGTTTTGCATTATAGCATGTTATTTATGAAATTTCTACAGGATTCTCCATGGCGTGGTATTCTTCCAGAGTCAGGCCTGTCATGGATAGATAGGAGGCCAGAGGTTTGGTCACATAGCGGATATGCCAGGGTTCGTAGGGAATTCCTGTAATCTGTTCTTTGTTTTTGGGGTAACGCAGGATAAAACCATAAAGCGGAGCATGGGCGGCCAGCCAGATTCCTTCTTTTGTGTCCGCAAAAGCTTCTGTCAGTTCCATGCGGGCAGCAGGACAGGAAAGATCCAGGGCAAGGCCGCTTTGATGTTCGCTGGTTCCCGGCGGAGCCACATAGGAAACAGCGGAGCGGCTTTCTTCATAAAGTTCCGCCTGCCGTTTATAAGAACGATATCCGGAAATACAATAAAGATTCAATCCCTCGCGCCGGCTGCGGGCAATCAGTTCCAGAACAGCGTAAGCTGTCTTTTCTTCAAGAAGCCGTTTCTGTTCTCCGGGCAGAGCGTCGAAAGGAAGACCGATGTCTGTAAGGTTATCAGGAATATAATTTTCAGGAAGCGGATGCTCCCTGTTGATCAGCCGGAAATATTTGTCCATAAAAATCCCCCCTCACCTTCTATGATATGAAGGACAGGGGGGAGATATGAGCTTTTCTACAGTTTATCCGTATAAATCCGATTTAATCGAGAGTTTTGGAGCTCATCTCTTCCAGCAGGTTTTTCTTCAGATCGTATAATTGCTGGGAGAGATCCACATAAACTTTCTGCGGATTCACAAGACGGCGGGATTCATCCCAGAGAGTATTCTGTTCCTTTTGACAGTATTCCCGAAGCTCCATCACCTCCGGAGAGGTATAAACACGTTTGCCCTGACGGATAACGGGGATCAGAAGCTCTCTGAGCTCGTAAGTGCCGCCCAGCACTTTTGTCTTTTTCCAGGTATCTACAGGGTCGAAGATGATCATGGTTTCTTCAGGATCAAAATGTTCGTTTGCCAGACAGATCAGATCCGCCTTGATCTTGCCTGTGGTCTTGCTGTAAATACGATAAATCGTCTTGTCGCCGGGATTGGTGACTTTTTCCGTATTTTCGGAAAGTTTGATCTTGGGAGTAAAGGTGCTGCTTCCGGCGTCTTTGACAGCCGCCAGCTTATAGACTCCGCCAAAGGCAGGATTATCTTTGCTGGTGATCAGATTTGTGCCTACGCCCCAGGAATTGATCTTTGCGTCCTGAGTCTTCAGACTGTCGATCAGGTATTCGTCCAGGTCGCTGGAGGCGGAAATAATGGCGTCATCAAATCCGGCTGCGGCCAGCATCTTATAAGCTTCCTTGGAAAGATAAGCCAAATCTCCGCTGTCGATGCGGATTCCGTATTTTGTAAGCTTTACGCCTTCCTCCCGCATTTCCTCAAAGACACGGATGGCATTGGGAACGCCGGATTTCAGAACATCATAGGTGTCCACCAGGAGAGTGCAGGAGTTGGGATACATTTTTGCGTATGTCTTAAAGGCGGTGTATTCGTCAGGAAAGCTCATGATCCAACTGTGAGCATGCGTGCCAAGTACAGGCATGTCAAACATCTGTCCTGCAAGCACGTTGGAGGTTCCCACACATCCTGCGATCACAGCGGCTCTCGCGCCGTAAATGCCTGCGTCGGGACCCTGGGCTCTTCTTAAACCAAATTCCATAACGCCGTCTCCCCGGGCTGCGTAGCAGACTCTGGCGGCTTTTGTGGCGATAAGGCTCTGATGGTTGATGATATTGAGAATAGCGGTTTCCACAAGCTGAGCTTCCATAATGGGAGCGATGACTTTTACAATAGGCTCCCGGGGAAATACGACGGTTCCCTCCGGAATAGCGTAGATATCCCCTGTAAACCGGAAAGTGCTTAAATAGTCGAGGAAGTCTTCCTGAAAAATATGGAGACCTCTCAGATATTCGATATCTTCTTCTGAAAAATGGAGATTCTCTATATATTCGATCATCTGTTCCAGACCGGCTGTAATAGCAAAGCTTCCCCCGCAGGGATTGGTACGGTAAAACATATCAAATATGACGGTCTGATTGGTAGGATTTTTGAAATAACCCTGCATCATGGTCAGTTCGTAAAAATCGGTGAGCAGGGTCAGATTATTTGCTCTCATGCTGGTTCTCCTTCTTTTTGGGGCGGAAATATTCCGCAGGTCGTTACGAAAATTTAATAAACAAATTATAGTATAAAAAAACCGGCGTTTCAATAAATCTTTGTAAAAAAGGACAATTCATGTCTGAAATATTTTATTATACATGTTGAGAATGCAGTTTGACATAAAAAAAGAAACAGGTATATAATATTTTTGTTTTATTGTCAAAGCTTTAAGCACAGGCCTGGATTGTGACCTATGATCGACGCTTGATATGAAAGGAATGGTGAAGAAATGATAGTAGAACAGGGAATGATTTCTTTTTTGAAGAAATTCGATGAACATCCTTTTCTGATCAAATGCAAAGGAAAGGAGTACAAGGTTGGAGAGGGAGATCCGGTATTTACCATTAAGATCAATAAGGAGATTCCTCTGAAGGCACTTATGACAAGCACCTCTATCGCACTGGGGGAAGCTTATATGGACGGAGACCTGGAAGTAGAAGGGGATCTTTATCATGCCCTTGACAATTTCCTGGGACAGATGGGAAAATTTTCCACAGATCAGAAGGCTTTAAAGAAGCTGATCTTTACGCCTTCGTCCAAAAAAAATCAGAAAAAAGAAGTAAGAAGCCATTATGACATCGGAAATGACTTTTACCGTCTTTGGCTGGACGATACGCTGAGTTATTCCTGCGGATACTTCATGCATGAGGACGACACACTGTATCAGGCCCAGGTAAACAAAGTGGACTACATTTTAAAGAAGCTCTATCTGAAAGAGGGAATGACACTTCTGGATATCGGATGCGGATGGGGATTCCTTCTGATCGAGGCTGCGAAAAAGTATAAGGTTCACGGAACAGGAATCACGCTCAGCGAGGAGCAGTACAGAGAATGTCAGAGACGTATTGAAGAAGAGAAGCTGCAGGATTATGTAACAGTAAAGCTGATGGATTACCGTGACCTTCCTCAATATGGAGAGAAGTTTGACAGGGTGGTAAGCGTTGGCATGGTCGAACATGTGGGAAGAGATAATTATAAGCTTTTCCTGGACTGTGTAAACGAGTCTCTGAAGCCGGGCGGACTGTTCCTTCTGCATTTTATCAGCGCTCTGAAAGAGCATCCGGGAGACGCATGGATCAAGAAATATATTTTCCCGGGCGGCACAGTGCCGAGCCTGAGGGAAATGATGGCAGCTATGGCTGAGGATAATTTCCATACGATGGATGTGGAAAATCTTCGTCTCCACTATAATCGTACGCTCCGGTGCTGGAGAAAGAATTATCTGGAACATCTGGATGAAGTAAGAGAAATGTTTGACGAAAGATTTGTCCGTATGTGGGATCTCTATCTGGCAGCCTGCGCGGCCACTTTCCATAACGGAATCATTGATCTTCATCAGATATTGATGACAAAAGGGATAAATAACGATCTGCCGATGACAAGGTGGTATTGATCTTAGAAAATTACAGGGGGATCAGAAGATGAAAAAGGTGATACTGACAGGGGACCGTCCTACAGGACATCTTCATGTAGGGCATTATGCGGGTTCTTTAAAAGAGCGTGTCAGACTTCAGAATGAAGGAAACTACGATGATATTTATATTATGATCGCTGACGCCCAGGCGCTTACAGACAATGCGGAGCATCCGGAAAAAGTGCGCCAGAATATTCTTCAGGTAGCTTTGGATTATCTGGCCTGCGGGCTGGAGCCTGAAAAATCGACAATTTTTATTCAATCTATGGTTCCGGAGCTGACAGAACTGACCTTTTATTATATGAATCTTGTGACGGTTTCCAGAGTACAGAGAAACCCCACTGTGAAAGCAGAAATCCAGATGCGGAATTTTGAGGCCAGTATCCCTGTGGGATTCTTCTGTTATCCCATCAGCCAGGCGGCGGATATCACAGCCTTCCGCGCCACTGAGGTGCCTGTAGGGGAAGATCAGGCGCCGATGCTGGAGCAGTGCAGGGAAATTGTCCATAAGTTCAATGCCGTTTACGGCGAAACACTGACAGAACCGAAGATTGTTCTGCCAAAAAATGAAGCCTGCCTTCGTCTTCCGGGAATCGACGGCAAAGCGAAAATGAGCAAATCGCTTGGAAACTGTATCTATCTTTCCGACAGTGAAGAGGAAGTCCGAAAAAAAGTAATGTCTATGTTTACAGATCCCAACCATCTCAGAATCCAGGATCCGGGACGGGTGGAAGGAAATCCGGTATTTATTTATCTGGAGGCTTTTTCGCGGCCGGAATATTTCGCGGAATTTCTTCCGGAATACAGCGGACTGGAAGAACTGGAGGAGCATTACCGCAAAGGCGGATTGGGAGATGTAAAAGTTAAGAAATTTCTTAATAATGTTATGCAGGCAGAGCTGAGCCCTATCCGGCAGAAGAGGAGTATGTGGGAGCAGCGCCTTCCGGAACTCTGCGAGATTTTGAAGGCCGGAACAGAAAAAGCCAGGGCAGCGGCGGCAGAAACACTTCATGATGTACGTCACGCTATGAGGATTGATTATTTTGAAAATGATAATCTGCTGAAATAAAATTTTCGGGAAGAGGGAGGAAATCTCCCTCCCTTCCTGAACCGGATAAAAAAGATGACAAAAAAATAAAAAAAATTGAAAAAAAGGCTTGCATTTTATTTAGGAGTATTATATAATACCACTTGTCGCAAGCGAGAAAGCGAATATAAAGGGCTATCGCCAAACGGTAAGGCAACGGACTCTGACTCCGTC
>DWVA01000263.1 GCA_019120475.1 Candidatus Blautia intestinipullorum
CATCCACTTGCTGATTGATAAAGGACAGCTGCACACTGATGGAAGAATCAAAGTAATTTAAGAAATCACAGTAATTTTCAAATATCGTGGTCTTATCCTCATTTAAAGCAAGCTGATAGTTGATGTCATAAAACTGAATTGTCTTAGAGAAAAAGGTCTTTGTCACCTGGCAGATACCATCCTGCAGCATCCGAATATACGGAATACTCTGCTGTGCAGTTGTAGGAATGTTTTTCTGCTTCCTACGGTCCCGTTCCTGCTTCTTCCTACGCTTTTCCTGTTCTCTTTCTTTTCTGCTTTTTTTGTTTCTTCTTTCCTGACGGTTTCTTTTTTCCGCCAGGGACAGACGCTCCTGCTGAGCCTCCTGCTTTGTCTTTTTTGCCATTCGGCACACCCTCCTTTTTTACAAGGGTGGAAATCTCCTGATAAAAATTTTCTGTCCTATATGGTCTTACTGCTGGACAGATAAACTTCTGTCGAATGATATTTGCCACCACTTTTTCAAAGGGAAGCCCGTCTTTTTCATACATTGCCATGAAGAAAAACGGAAGCATGATCGTTACCATCAGAATGGCGGCGATACTGGAACCGATTGGTTTTCTCATGAACAGATAAAACGGAATTCCCACTACTGCGGCAAGTGAAAAGAAAATCAGCTGCCGCTTTGTCAGATTTAACGCTACTTTTGTTTTGACCTTGGTAAGGTCTTTTGGTACTGGTACATACGCCATGTATGCGCTCCCTTCCTGCCCGTTAGTGGGCATTGAATATTGATTTGCTAAGGCTTCCGGTCTTGAATAATGAAAATGCAAGAATCACGGTATAAGCCGCTACTGAAAACATTGCTGCATGAAGGTCACTGGATATGGTCATTGCATTCACTAAAACTGCATAAATTCCAACACAGACCATCATGAAGAATCCCTGAAATGCCAATGCGAACAAGCCTTTTAAATAGTTGTTTCCGATATTGCCCCATTCCTTATTGGTCATGGTGGCAAACGGAATTGGTGCTATGGAAGTGTAAAGGTAAATCTCAATCATCCTGCCATACAAGATTACCGTAATGATAATTGACAGAATGTGCATGGTAACACTGATCAACATCGTTTCCATGGATAGCAGGAACAAATCCCCTAACTCCATATCCTCCAGGGCATCCACAATCCGTGTAATTGCTTCTGTTGCATCCACCGCAGTGTTTCCTGATATCACCCCGGCGGCATTGTTGACCACATGCTGCCCAACGTCAAAGACCGCCATCGTGATATTGAACGTATTTGTCACCAGATAAATGGCTACATACGCTTTGAAGATCCAGAGGAAAATATTGTAAGTCTCAAATTCATGGAAATTGTTTTTCTGTGTTACCATCGTGATCAATTCATAGCACAGGACAAAGGTGATGATCAGTCCCGCAATGGGGACAACCACCGTTTGGGATATATTCTGAATCAAATTAAAAATCCCTGCATTCCATCCCTGCGGTGTCTGTCCCACCTGCCCGGCTATGGTTCCCACCTGCTCATTGACAGACGTGAACATGTTATCCAAACTTGACTTGATAAGCCCGATCAGGATATCCTTTATCGCTTCCGTAATTCTCTCAATGATGGTGTTCATCTACTACTCCTCTTAAGAGAACAATGTTGCCAGCTGTGGAATCAGGGTAGTTCCCAGCAGCATGATTCCGGCACCAGCCATCAGCTGTATAATGCCAAATATGAGAAAATTTTTGCCCGAATGGGCTTGAAATTGATAAAAAAATGATAGATTAGAAATATCTTATGGAGCTGGAACCTCTTTCGATGGTTCCAAGCTCCGGTATTGGACTTAAATTAAAATGAATTTCCATTTCCACCGCATGGGAATTGTTGCTTTCATCATCCTGCGGCTCTGAAATAACAATCTTGCTGATCAGCCGGTTCAGTATATTTGCATCCAGTTCTGTGATGTCTGTATAGCTGCCTATATCTTCTGCCCACTGTTGAGACTGGGCATCCAGCTTTTCTTCTGCATCCAGCAGTTTCTGATTTTTTACAAGCTCCTGTTTGATCTCAGACTGTTCTTTCTGTGTTTTCTCTAGCATCTTATCAAAAGTAGCTTCTGAAATCTTTTCACTGATCAGGTCATCATAAAGGCGGGCAATCAGCCGGTCAAGGGACTCCAGCCTGTCTTTCTGTTTCGCTGCCAGTTTTTCAATACTGTCCCTGTGATCCTGTTCGTCCTCATGGCAAAGTTCCCGGACACGTTCTTCCATATCCTCACATACGCCGACGGCAATTCTGGCACATTCACGGATTTTGGAAAGTACTGCATCGTACAGATCATCTGCATCCACCCGATGCTGGCTGCAGTGTGCTTTTCCTTTGTGAATGTAAGTGGAACAGCTGTAAATCTCACGGGGAGCTTTACTGTTGGTTTTACGGATGGTTAATGCCCCTCCGCACTCCGCACATCGAAGCAGTCCCGCAAAAATGCTGTATTCCCCGGTGGTATTCTGCCTTTTTCTCGATCTTATTTTCGCCTGTACCAGTTCAAAGGTATCCCTTGAAATAATCGGTTCATGGGTATCTTCCACTGTGATCCATTCATCCGGTGCCTTGTCTCCCTGTGAGCCGATTTTAAACCGGTAATACCTCTTCTGGGATGCCATATCCCCACAGTAGACCGGATTCCGGAGCAGGTCTTTCAGGTACGATTCATCCCAGACATATTTCCCGTTTTCCGGGTCTTTCTGCTCCCATTTGGTGTAATAAGTACGGTTCCCCCGTTTCCGGTGCCACCATGACGGGCAAGGGACTTTCTGGCGTTCCAGCTCCCGGGAAATATAATTGATTCCCCGTCCGTCCACCGCCCACTGGAAGATCTTCCTGACAATGGGTGCCGTCTCCTCATCTATCAGGAGATGCCCTTTTTCGTCCGGATCTTTTAAATACCCCAAAGGCGGAACCACACCGGTAAACTTGCCTTTCGTTGCCTGCAGATGGTAAGAAGCATGTACTTTCTTGGAAATATCCCTTGAATACATCTCATTCAGTACGTTCTTAAATGGAGCGATCTCATTATCCCCGGCATATGTGTCAACGTTATCATACAGTGCCACATACCGAACACCATGCTTCGGGAAAAATTCTTCCATCAGATACCCCGTCTGTACGTGGTTCCTTCCCAGACGGCTCTGGTCTTTCGTGATTACCAGATTGACCAGGCCTTTTTCACATGCCTGCAAAAGCCTCTGTAAATCCGGACGTTCCGTGTTCAATCCGGTGTA
>DWVA01000264.1 GCA_019120475.1 Candidatus Blautia intestinipullorum
GGACTTTCTGGAGGAAAAACCTCTTACAGTCCGCTGCCGTACATATCTGAATTCCGTGGAGGATACCTGCGCCAGCTTAAGAAGCCAGGGCGTGACGGTGGAACAGGCTCCTTATCTTCCTTACGCCAAAAGGATTTCCAATTTTAATCATATTCTTGCGCTGGACGCGTTTATCCAGGGAAAGATTCAGGTGCAGGACGTCAGTTCCATGCTGGTGGCGGAAATAGCGGATCCCAAAAAAGGAGACTATGTGATCGACCTCTGCGCCGCTCCCGGCGGAAAAAGCCTGCATATCGGGGATAAAATGGAAGGATTCGGGACTGTGGACGCGCGGGATATCAGCCCCTATAAAGTAGGGCTGATCGAGGAAAATATCCGCCGTACCGGTTCTATCAACGTACAGGCAAGAGTACAGGACGCCACAATCTTTGACGTGGATTCAGAATGCCTTGCCGATATCGTTCTTGCGGACGTGCCCTGCTCCGGATACGGAGTGATCGGGAAAAAGCCGGAGATCAAATACCGCTCCACCCTCCAGAAACAGGAGGAGCTTGTGATCCTGCAGAGAAACATTCTGGATAAAGCGGCGGAATATGTGAAGCCGCGGGGAACGCTGATCTTCAGTACCTGTACTGTTGCAAAAGAAGAAAATGAAGAGAATATGATGTGGTTTATGAATAATCATCCTTTTAAACTGGAAAGTATCGATCCGTATCTTCCCGACGAACTGAAATCAGAAAGCACTGCCCTTGGATATCTTCAGCTCCTTCCGGGAGTTCACGGAACAGACGGATTCTTTATAGCGAAATTCAGAAGGAAGTGAAGCCATGACAGATATCAAATCAATGACGCTGGAAGAGCTGCAGGAACTGATGGTATCTATGGGAGAGAAGAAGTTCCGCGCCAAACAGATTTACGGATGGCTTCACCAGCATCTTGCCGTTTCTTATGACGAGATGGCAAATCTGCCGAAAAGCCTGAAAGAGAAGCTGGAGCCCTATCCGGTCACTGCCCTGGAAACAATAGACGTGCAGATTTCCAAAATAGACGGAACCAGAAAATACCTGTTCCGTCTCAGCGACGGAAATATGATCGAAAGCGTTCTGATGAAATACAGGCATGGAAATTCAGTCTGTATTTCTTCTCAGGCGGGATGCAGAATGGGATGCAGATTCTGCGCTTCGACCATAGGAGGGCTGGCGAGAAATCTTCTGCCCTCTGAAATGCTGGATCAGATTTACAGGATCCAGTCTTCCACCGGCGAGAGAATTTCAAATGTGGTGGTAATGGGTTCCGGAGAACCTTTGGACAATTATGACAATCTGCTGCGGTTTATCCACCTTCTTACGGCGGAAGGAGGGCTGCATCTCAGCCAGAGAAATCTGACTGTTTCGACCTGCGGCATTGTGCCGAGGATGTACCAGTTGGCGGACGAAAAGCTCCAGATGACTCTGGCGGTATCGCTGCATGCCTCTAATGATGAGAAGAGACAGGAACTGATGCCTATTGCAAAGAAATACAGCATTAAGGAGCTTCTGAAGGCATGCAGATATTATTTTGAAAAAACAGGACGGAGAATTACTTTCGAGTACAGTCTGGTGGCCGGAGTAAACGACAGAAAAGAAGACGCTCTGGAGCTGGCCGGGATCCTGAAGGGGATGAACTGTCATGTAAATCTGATCCCCGTCAACCCTGTCAGAGAGCGTTCTTTTGTGCGTTCCGGCAGGGAGGCAGTGGAGAATTTCAAAATTAATCTTGAAAAATGTGGAATTAATGGTACTATTAGAAGAGAAATGGGCAGCGATATAGACGGTGCCTGTGGTCAACTGAGAAAAAGATATATGGAAAAAACAGAAAGCGAGAAGTGAGATGAGGGTATATTCAGCTACGGATGTAGGGCAGAAGAGGAAAATGAACCAGGATTATGTGTTCGTATCCGAAAACCCTGTGGGCAATCTTCCAAATCTGTTTGTCGTTGCTGATGGAATGGGCGGACATAACGCGGGAGACTTCGCGTCTTCCCACGCAGTACAGATATTAGTGGATGAGATTCGGAAGGATGCAGATTTTAACCCGATTAAGGTGCTTCGTCATGCCATTGAAACAGCCAATTCGGCGATTCTGGACCGGGCGCAGAAAGAAGAGAGCCTGAGAGGAATGGGCACAACCATAGTTGCGGCGACGATCGTGGGGCATTACGCTTATGTGGCAAACGTAGGGGACAGCCGTCTGTATCTTATTCAGGGGAAGATCCGTCAGATTACAAAAGATCATTCTCTGGTGCAGGAAATGGTGCGGATGGGTGAGATCAAGCCGGAAGAGGCGAGAAATCATCCGGACAAAAATATCATTACCAGAGCGCTGGGGGCGGAAAGAACCGTGGATATTGATTTCTTTGATCTGAAAATGGAGCCCGGAAGCACGATCCTTATGTGTTCCGACGGGCTGAGCAATATGGTGGAAGACAGCAAGATCGAGGAAATTATACTGGATCAGACAAATGAGCTGCCGAAAAAGGGCGAAAGGCTTCTGAGTGAAGCGAACCGGAATGGCGGCAAGGATAATATTGCAGTAATTTTGGTAGAACCATTCACAAATGAGGTGGACAAATGTTGAAAACGGGAATGATTATAGCGGAGCGCTACGAGATTTTAGGAAAAATAGGCACCGGCGGGATGGCCGATGTGTATAAGGCAAAAGACCATAAACTGAACCGTTTTGTTGCGGTAAAGGTACTGAAACCGGAATTTCGCGAAGACACGACTTTTATCAGGAAATTCCGCAGTGAGGCCCAGGCGGCGGCCGGTCTGACGCATCCGAATATTGTCAACGTCTTTGACGTAGGCGATGATGACGGCGTCTATTATATTGTGATGGAGCTCATTGAAGGCATTACGCTGAAAGAGTATATCGGAAAAAAAGGAAAGCTGTCTATTAAAGAGGCGACCAGCATTGCCATTCAGGTTTCCATGGGACTGGAGGCGGCCCATAATCACGGGATCGTTCACCGTGACGTAAAGCCGCAGAACATTATTATTTCCACAGACGGAAAAGTCAAGGTGACAGATTTTGGAATCGCCAGAGCCGCGTCTTCCAATACCATCAGCTCAAACGTAATGGGATCTGTTCATTATAGTTCCCCGGAACAGGTAAGGGGAGGCTACAGCGATGAAAAATCAGATATCTATTCGCTGGGTATCACCCTGTATGAGATGGTCACGGGAAGAGTTCCCTTTGACGGGGATACTACAGTAGCTATCGCGATCAAGCATCTTCAGGAGGAAATGGTTCCGCCAAGTGTTTATACCCCGGATCTGCCCTACAGTCTGGAACAGATTATCTT
>DWVA01000265.1 GCA_019120475.1 Candidatus Blautia intestinipullorum
ACCCCCCCCCCTTGCAACTTTTCAGGACAATTTTTCTTATTTCATGTCCGGCCAGAATATAGCCGCGGCAGGAAATTTTATATCTTTTTTTATATCTTTTTTATATCTTTATTTTGTATTTTTAGATAATATGAAGTGACTTCGCATTTACAGAAACGTAGATTTTTCTGTATATCAGCCTTAGTATATGAAGGGGCAGCACGCTTCGGAGCGTGCTGCCCTCTACCCGCCTAAACTGAATCAGACTTTTACGGTTACAATTCCAGCTTTTCCTGTTTCAGCCGTAAATTGTATCAGACTTCTACGGTTACAATCCCAGCTTTTCCTGTTTCAGCCGTAAACCGCATCAGACTTCTACGGCTACAATCCCAAAATTTCCTATTTCAGCCGTAAACCGCATCCGATTCCTACGGTTACAATCCCAAAATTTCCTGTTTCAACCGTAAACCGTATCCGATTCCTACGGTTACAATCCCAAAATTTCCTGTTTCAGCCGTAAACCGCATCCGATTCCTACGGTTATAATCCCAGGATTTCCAATTTCAACCGTAAACTGTATCAGACTTCTACGGTTACAATTCCAAAATTTCCTATTTCAGCCTAAGAAATCATATTCCCCTGTAGCGCTTTCTTTTATTCGTCAAATATGGTGACGATTTCTCCATCCAGTATTCTGTTGGTATTCTTTACTGCGCAGAAATTTCCGCACATACTGCAGGTATCTTCCTTTTCAGGCTTTGCTTCCGCCCGGTAGCGTCTCGCCTTCTCAGGATCCATACTGAGCCGGAACATTTCCTCCCAGTCCAGACGTTTTCTTGCCTCGCTCATTTTATAATCCCAATCTGCCGCTCCCGGTACGCCCTTGGCGATATCCGCAGCATGAGCGGCTATTTTTGCGGCAATAATTCCTTCTTTTACATCCTCTGCATTCGGCAGACGGAGATGCTCCGCCGGAGTTACATAGCAGAGGAAGGAAGCCCCTGCTGCCGCCGCCATAGCGCCTCCGATGGCGGAAGTGATATGGTCGTAGCCGGGAGCTACATCTGTTACAAGAGGTCCCAGCACATAAAACGGCGCGCCGTGGCAGAGAGTTTTCTGGATTTCCATATTGGCTGCAATCTGGTTCATCGGCATATGGCCGGGACCCTCGATCATTACCTGAACATCTCTTTCCCAGGCACGCTTTGTAAGCTCTCCAAGAGTGATCAGCTCCTCGATCTGCGCCGTATCGGTAGCGTCCGCCAGACAGCCGGGACGGCAGGCGTCGCCAAGGCTCAGCGTAATATCATACTCCCGGCAGATTTCCAGGATCTCGTCAAAATGCTCATAAAAAGGATTCTCCCTGCCTGTCATTTCCATCCAGGCAAACATAATGGAGCCGCCTCTGGAAACAATATTCATCAGCCTCTTATTTTTCTTAAAACGCTCCGCAGTAGCCCGGTTCATTCCGCAGTGGATAGTCATGAAATCCACTCCGTCCTCCGCATGCATACGCACAATATCAATCCATTCTTCAGAAGTGATCTTCCCCAGCGCTTTATGGTAGTAAACCACAGCGTCATAGATAGGAACCGTACCGATCATAGCCGGACATTCCTCCGTCAGCTTCCTGCGGAATGTTCTGGTGTCTCCGTAAGAACTGAGATCCATAATAGCTTCCGCACCCATTTCCACCGCAGAATGTACTTTTTGATATTCCATGTCTACATCTTTCCAGTCGCGGGATACGCCGAGATTCACATTGATCTTTGTTTTCAGCTTCGCGCCCACTCCACTGGGGCTTAAGCTTTTGTGGTTTTTGTTGCAGGGAATGATCACTTCTCCCTTTGCGATCAGTTTTCTCAGCTCTTCCGTATCAAAATGTTCCTTTTCTGCCACAATTTTCATCTGCGGTGTGACAATCCCCTGACGGGCCGCGTCCATCTGTGTTGTATAGTTTGTCATTTTTCCTCCCTGCCCTGCACTATCGGGCCAAAATGAACTGCGCCTCCTGCTTCTGCAGTGACTTGCACCTGCGCATATCCTTAAATCATTAAGTTACATTTTTCGTCAGAAAGTGGTGCCCCCGATCTGACCTTAAAGACCTGCTTCCAGCCTTACGGAGTGTTTTTTTATAGAAAGTCAGCGTCTGCGGGCTGAGAAAGTGTTGATTCCCGTCTCTTTTACGTTGCTTTCATCCCGTGTATACCTTCATATTTCCTATAAAACAAAAAGACTGCAGCATACCAACGGTATATTGCAGTCTCCATAGACTCCTGGCTTATGTTCCCTACGTTGGCATTATCCAAATCAGGTTTGCGGGTCAAAGCGATACAGCTTACTCTCAGCCTGCTTACACAAGCTCCCCGTTTATTTATGATTTTTACAGGTCTTACAGCACAGCCGCCTGAAAACGGCATTGCTATAACATTATTATTTTATCACGGTTGCGAGAGGAACACAATCTTTTTTATTTCCTGTCTGCATCAGTCCTATAAGCATGGTCATCAGCTCCACTACAGGGAAGGCAAGCCATACTCCCTGTATTCCCCAGAAAGCGGAAAGCAGATAAGCCGCCGCGATAATTCCGGCACAGCCCCGGAAAAAAGACATTCCAAAGGCGGAGCCGGACCGGCTGGTCGTGCTGAAAAGAGATATCGTCACATAGTTATATCCAAGGAACAGGAATCCTACAAAATAATACTTCATCCCTTCTTCCGCAAGAAACTGCAGATGATAGTCGTTCCCGCTGTTAAACAAGGATACAAGTTCTGCGGAAAAGAAATATACGGCAGTCAGAACAGCCAGTCCTGTCAGAAACGCCAGAAGCCGTCCTTTTTGATACAGATATCGGACTTCTCCACTGTTTCCCCTGCCGTAGGCGCGGCTCAAAAGAGGCTGCAGCCCCTGAGAAATACCGGTAAAAACCGCCAGAACGATCAGCGCCAGATTCGCTACGATCCCATAGGCCGCCACGCCTGTATTTCCTGCAAATTTCATGATCAGAAGATTAAACACTACAAGGACAACGCTGAAGGAAAACTCATTAACAAAACTGGCGATCCCCGGCTCGGCCATATATTTTAATTTTGAAAATCCCGGCTTCACCCGGCGGAAATGAAAGCCGTTTCTTCCGGCAAGCAGGTGCAGAGAGGCTGTCCCCAGTCCGATGACAGGGGACAGTCCGGTAGCCAGTGCCGCTCCGAAAATTCCCATATTCAAAGGATACATAAAGGTATAATCCAGTACGATATTCGCCAGACTGCCGGCGATCATAATACTCATGGAAAGCCTGGGGCCTCCGTCATTGCGGATAAAAGCCATAAACAAATGATTCAATATAAAACAGGGCGCAAAGCACAGAACTGTTCTCAAATAAACGACGCATAAAGGCAAGAGCTCCGAATCCGCCCCAAGAAATCCCGCGATCCGGGAAGCGCCGTATATTCCGGCAAGAAGAAAAAGCAGCCCTATACCAAGAGCGGAAAAAAAAGCCAGAGTAAATGTCTGATCCGCTTCCTGGTACTGCTTCCGGGACCTGCATATCGTATAACGGGTGGCTCCTCCTATCCCCAGCATCATTCCCAGACCATTGATCAGTCCGAAAACCGCAATGGCAATATTCAGAGCTGCAAGACCTTCCGCTCTCAGACGGTTGGACACAAAAAAAGTATCCGCAAGAATGGTTCCCGAGGATCCCAGCATTCCAAAAACCCCAAAGGAAATATACTTCCAGAAATCTTTTCTTACTACTTTCATAACAGCCTCCTGCTTATGTCTTACCGCAGCGTCAATATACAACAGGACAAAAGAAAAAGACGCCTGAACGCATTCCTTCTAAGATCTACGGAATACGTTCAAGCGTCTTAAAAATATTCATCCGATGACAAATATTGTCCGCTGCTTTTTTCATTTGTAAGCATAATATACTATGGCGCCGCCGCTGTGTCAACCCCCAATATTTTCCAAATCCAGCTCTGTTTTTACATCCTGAATTTCTTCCGGAACTCCTTCAGCGTATTCTTTTTCTGAAAGATAAACAGACCCGCCAGCACCAGAAAGCTGATCCCGGAACAGACTACCGAAGGATATGGAAAACGCACCGTCCCTGTCCACACAAGAATAATGGGAACGCATCCGGCAATAGCAGCCTGAACAAGATAAAACAGATATTCCTCCGGTTCCAAACGGCTGACTTTGGCAATCACAGGCACAGAACCCAGCACTGCCATAGCGCCGAAAGGAAGCACAAAATCCAGGGACCATCCCCTCCATCCGGTGAAAATATCCCACAGGACGGCAATCACCGTTATGAGCAGAAGCTGCCACATCTCATTTTTCAGTATATTTCTCCGCTTGGTATACGCCACCATCACCACCAGCCATGCGCAGAAACTGCCTGCTGCCGCAAACCAGAACCAGTTCAGTGTTTTCAGCGTCATATAATTGATCATGCCGCAGACAACGGCCGCCGCTATACAGAGAAAAGTAAAAATCTGAACCAGCTTTCTGCTCTCCTGCTTCTGTTCTTCTCTGCAGCCGGGAAAATCATTCTGCTCTTCCTGGAAAGAAATCCCCTCTCTTTTCAGGATCTTTAAAAAGTTTCTCTGGATGCTGTCGTCAGGTATTTTTGATGTAAATCCCAGAAGAAGCTCATCCCCATAGGAACAGGAACAAAGCTGCATAGAGTCCGTACTGGCAAAAAATCCGAATCTCTCTATGTAATCCTGATATTTCTCCGGGAGACGGATCACTCCGATATTAGAGTATACCGAAGTTATACTTCTGCTTCCAAGCTCGGCCCCTGCCATAAGGAAATACCGTTTTACCTCCAGGGGAACCGCCCGTATCACAGGATTCTTCTCAAGCTTCACATAACCGTTCATATGTTCAGCGATCTTCTCTTTGACAAGCTCTGTCTCAAACTGCTTTTTCACATGGTCCAGAACCTCCTGGAACGTGGTATTTTCTGAAAAAGTACAGCCTACCTCGATCCATCCGAAAAAATTTCCCATGGACTGCGAAGGAAAGTAATTCCGCAGATTGACCGGAACCATCAAGGCTACCGGCTTTTTCTGCCGGCTTCTGGGAATTTCCTCATGGATCGCGCAGATAAACACAGCCGACAAAAAGGCAGTGACCGAAGCGCCGTAGAACCGGGCCCTTTCCAGGATTTCCTTTACCGGCACCGCCACCTCCAGAATCTGCATTTCATTATGGGCCAGTTTCTCGCCTTTCAGCCTCACCGCAGAGGGCTTTTTCTTTTTCGTTTTCGGAGAATCAGAGGTATAATACTGGGAAAAACTGTCCTCCTCCTGATCGCCCGCCGTTATTTTTTCTTCCGTGGAAATCCTTGGAAGTCCGGCTTCCGGCACCGCCAGGATCAGATAATTCTGCACAAGTTCCAGAAGAAAATTCATGGCTCCCGTACCGTCTGTAAGGGCATGATATACCTCGAAATTGATCCGGTTCTGATAGTAAGTGACCTCAAACAACAGCGACTTTTTATCCGGAATATAGAGACGGCTGCAGGGCGGTTTCGTCTCTTCCCTGGCCACAGGCCGGATATCTCTCCTTTCCAGGTAAAACCAGAACAGCCCTTTTCTCAGGACAGCCTGAAACAGCGGATATTTCTCCATTGTCTGATCCAGGGCTTCCTGAAGGATCTCCGGCCGCACCGCCTCCTTCAATTCACAGTAAAACCGGAATACTCTTGTATCATTTTTCCCGGTCACAAGAGGAAAAGCCAGCGCGGCATTATCTAATTTTCTCCATCCTGAATATCTTTTTTCCACTTTTCACAGCTTCCTTCTCTGTTATGTCAGCTTTTGTTATCTGCACTGTTTTCCAGAAATCCATTGATATATCCAAAGCTTTCTCTCACATGGAGAAACCGTATCCCCAGAGCAAAATATCCGTGAAGAGCGTCCGGTATCCTGTGCATCTCCACCTGATTTCCCGCTTCCAGAAGTCTTCTTCCATAATCTTCTCCCTCGTCCCTTAAAGGATCAAATTCCGCCGTAAGGATCAGCGTCCTGGGCATTCCGCGCAGATCCTTTTCTTTCAGCGGAGCAAAATAAGGATTCTCCAGATCCTCGGGACTGCTCTTATAAAGCTCCAGATAATCCTGCATTTTTACCGCTGTCAGAAGATAATCTTTTCCGTTTTCCTTCACAGAAGGATAAGGAGATTCTTCCGTGTAGCAGTTATTCAGAGCAGGATAGATCAGAATCTGTCTTTCAATCTTAAACTCTCCTGTATCTCTTGCCTTCAGCACCACCGCCGCCGCCAGATTTCCGCCGGCGCTGTCGCCCATGACCGTGATCCTTTCCGGTTCTGTGTGAAGGATAGAGTGGTTTGTATAAAGAGCCCTGGCCGCCGCGTAACAATCCTCTAAGGGTATGGGAAAACGATGTTCAGGGGCAAGGCGGTATTCCACAGAAGCTACGATCTGTCCTGTGGACTGAGCCATCCGGGCACAAACACGGTCGTAGGTTTCCACACCTTCCGTCACCCAGCCTCCGCCGTGAAAAAAAAGGAGAACAGGTAAACTCTGTTGTCCGGAAATCCCCTCTTCCATCATCTCTTCGGAGGGAAAATAAAGCCGGATCGGTACTTCATATTCTTTATTATACACCTTTGTATCCAGTTTTTTCCAAAAAATCTTCATTGCGTCCAGTTTTTTCAGATCCGCCAGTTTCCTGGACGCCTCCACCTCAATATTTCCGTAGGACAGCGCGTGCAGGATTGTACGCATAGGTTTTGAAATCAATCTGTTCTCTCCTTTATCTTTCAGCTTATCTGCCATTTCACATGGCTTCCGTTTTCATCTTTTCTTACAAGAAGCTGATCCTCTATTTCCTGTTTCAGCTCCGTCACATGAGAAATGATGCCGATCAGTCTGGAACCCTCCGCCATCCGCAGAAGCACCTTCACCGCCTGGTTTCTGGAATGTTCATCCAGAGAGCCGAATCCCTCGTCAATGAACATCATATCCAG
Source organism: Candidatus Blautia intestinipullorum (assembly GCA_019120475.1). GTDB lineage: Bacteria > Bacillota > Clostridia > Lachnospirales > Lachnospiraceae > Blautia_A > Blautia_A intestinipullorum. The sequence goes on from DWVA01000265.1 coordinate 6,979, forward strand.
ATGAATAGCCGAAGAATTCTGCTGGATCTGATCCGACATTCCAAGAGCAAGAGCCAGAGCCGCCATAAAAGATTCTCCTCCGGAAAGAGTCCGGACCTCCCTCTCTTTTCCGGTTACATTAGAATAGACCATCAGATCAAGCCCTCTGTTTTTCCCTTCTCCTGCTTTCTTCAGATCATACATTCTAAGCTCAAACTGACCTGCGGACATTTCCCGGAACCTTCTGTTCGCTGCATGAAGAATCCGTTCCAGATAATACCTCTGCACATAGGTTTCCAGATCCATCCTGGCGCCGCTGACATTGCCGGAAGTCATCCGGTAAAGAGCGTCCAGTTTTCCGTGGGAGGCCAGCGCCTGCCGCCGTTCCTCCATTGCCGGAGCCAGGGCAGCATAAACCTCCTGGTTATTCTTCTGCAATGACTGGCAGCGATTTTTTCTTTCTTCGGCGGCTTTCCATCTGTTTTCGGCAGTCTCCGCCTCCTCTTTCAGTTTCTTTAGATCCGGCCGTTTTTTCTTTCCTACCGCTTCCTTAAGAGAATCCAGAAGCTTTCCGGCGGACTCCCAACTGCTTTTATAATCGGCTGCTTCTTGCAGAAGCGCTTCCGAAGTTTCCTCTCCGTATGTCTGTACAAATATCTTCCACTGCTCTTCCGTCAGCTCTCTCTTTTCCATTTCAGACAGATAACCGGCTCTTTTTTCCCTGAAATTTTCTTCCATAGAGGGCAATTCCTCTGTATAACGGGCCGTCAGAGTCTCGGCCTGCTGCAGCTTTTCCTTACAGGATACGGCAGCCTTTTCCGCTTTTTCCCAGCTATCCTTTCTCCGGTTTTTCTCTGTTTCCGCCTTCTTTAACTGCTCCTTTGCCTCCTCCTGAGAGGAAAATTCCACAGATCCGGAAAGACTTGAAAGCTCTGCCCGGGCTGCCGCAAATTCGCTTTCCGCAGCTCTGGCCGATTCCCCGGCGGATGTCAGAGCTGTTCTCTTTCGTTCTTTTTCCTTTTGTGCCGTTTCCAGAGATCTGCGGATATTGCCAAGAAGCTTCACGTCCTCTTTACGCTTCTCTCCTTCTGTCTTAAGAGATCTCTCCCAGTCTTTTGCCGCTTCTTCCGCCTTTTCCCATCCAAAGGCTTCCGGAAACTCAGGAAGCTTTGCGGTTAATTTTTCCTTTATCCCTTCCCATTTTTCCTGAAAGGCTTCTTTCTTCGCCTCCGCAAGATCCAGGCTGGATTTCGCTTCCGCCGCCAGTTCTTCCTGTTTCTGGCGAAGCTTTTCCTTTTTATTTTCCATTTTTTCAAGGGCTTCCTCGGAAATATCCCCATGTTCTTCTTTCCACTGGCAGGGCGCGGGATGAGTAAGCGATCCGCAGACAGGGCAGGGCTTTCCCTCTTCCAGCGTTCTGGCGAGAAATCCTGCCTGAGCGTCCAGAAAAACCTGTCTCATCTTTTCATAGGAATCTCTGGTTCTCTCATACTGTTCCCTGGAGGCGGCATAGGCGGAACGGAACTCTTCCGCCTTTATACGGTATTCTTCTGCCGCCTGAAAAGAAGTCTTTAACGTTTCCGTTTCACTGGCCAGTTCTTCCGCCTCCTGATACTTTGTATTCCAGAAAAGGAGTTTCTGTTCCGCACCGGAAAGCTTCCCTTCCTGTTCCCTCCATAAGTTTTCTTTTTCTTCCAGAGCGGCTAGTTCTTTTCTTAAGGACTCTTCCTCTTCCCTGGCTGTCCGAAAACGATTTTCTGCCGAAACCGTCTTTTTCTCCGCCTGGGCGATTCTTTCAAACAATGCCAAAGCTGTATTTACCCGTTCCGATATCCTGCTGAAACTTTCCTGTTCCCGGTCAAAGGCTTCCTTTAATCTGCCTGCTTCCCTGAGAGACGCCTCTGTTCTTTCTGAAAGGACCGGAAGCTGTTCCTGATTTTCTCTCAGCGCTTCCCGGATTTTGCAGACAGCCTCCTCTGTTTCTTTTACCCACTGATATTTTTTCCGGATCTCAAAAGCTCCTGTAAGCTGTTTTGCCAAAAGTTCTTTTTGACGCATATCTTCTCTGCGGCTTTCCAGATCCCTTCGTTCCTCTTCCGCTTTATCCAGGCTCTGATACAGCTTTTCCAGATTTTCCGCCTCTGTCAGCGCGTCTCTCGCTCTGTCCCTTGCGCCTGCCGCCTCTTTATATTCCTTCTCCGAGCTTTTAAAAGCGTCCTTTGCCGTTTCCGTCAGCGTTTTAAGCTCCTCCATAAATTCTCCCGCCAAAGCCAGATTTCCCTCTGAAATCTTTTCTTTCAGCTCAAGGATCTGCTCTCCGCGCTCATATTCCTCCGGAATCTCCACACGGGCCGCTTCTGTCTGAAAACGTGTCTTCAAAACGGCAATCTCTTTTTCCTTTTCCTGCTTCCGTTTTTTCAGTTCGCTGGCAATATCCTCGTACATCCCCGTATGAAACAGCTTTCGGAAAATTGCCTTTTTGTCGTCGGATTTTGCCCGGAGAAGCTCCATAAACTCTCCCTGGGCGATCATTGCCACCTGCATGAACTGCCCTTTTGTAAGACCTACGATCTCCTGAAGCTTCCTGTCCGCTTCTTTCTGAGGATATTCCATCCCGTCAGGCATCAGAAGGGAAACTGTTCCTGTGATCTCCCTGGTTCCCACGCCTTTTGCCGCCCCTCTTGTGATCAGCTTTAAATGCCGGGGAACTCTGCGTACTGTATAAATCTTCCGATCTTTTCCTGTTCCTTCCGCAAAAACAAGCTCCACAAAGGGTTCTCTGCTATAATCCGCATACTGGCTCTGCAGCACGATCCCCTCTTTCTTGTTGGAAGAAGAGCTTGCCTCGCCGTACAGGGCAAAAACAACGGCATCAAAAATCGTTGTTTTTCCCGCCCCAGTATCTCCCGTGATCAGAAAAAGATTCTGATCCGGCATTTCAAAATCTATCACCGTCTTTTCTCCATAGGAGCCAAATGCCTGCATCGTCAGTTTCAGCGGCCGCATCCTACTTCACCTCCTGAACCGTGTGGATCACATCACGGAGAATCTCTTTTTCTTCTTCGTCCAGCTCCTGAAGAAACGAGCAGCAAAGCTCATAGGGATCCAGCATATCCTCTTCCGCCTTCATCTCTCCAGTATAATCCGCTTTCCGCAGATTTTCCCGCCGTATTTCCAAAAGATTGGGAAAAGCATGGCGAAGCCTGTCCTGCATGTCGATCACGTCCAGATCCGCCTTATCCGTAAGAACTGCCGACACATAGTCCTCGCAGGCCTGTCCCAGCACTTCCGGCAGACTTCCGCGGATCACTTTTACCTGGCGCAGCGGTTTTAAAGGAAGAACAGAAATCCCGGGTTCTTCTCCTTTCTCTCCCAGCTCTACCATAAGAATCCCCTTTTCCTGTCCTGCCTCGCTTACAGAACAGGCAAGAGGGGTTCCGCAGTAACGAAAACGGTCCCTGCCGACCTTCATAGGCTTATGGATATGGCCCAGGGCCCCGTAATCAAAAATCTCCAGTATATCCGCGGAAACCTCGTCAATATTTCCCACTGTCCGTATTTCCGAATCCATCCGCTCCACTTCCTCCGCCTTCTTTCCAGAGGGAAGATAGAACTGGTGGCTGACCAGGACGTTCCGCTGGTTCTGGTCGATCTTCTCCCTTTCAATAATACGGCGTACTGTTTCGTTATAAGAAAGATTGTTTCCGTTTTCGTCTGTTCCCACTGCCATTTTTACCATGGAAGGCTTTACAAAAGGAAGCAGATAAAAATTCACCTTTCCGTGTTCATCTTCCAACGTCACCTTTTCTATATATTCGTCTTCTCTCTGCGGAGGCTGGCCCACCATATAGAACTTCTGTCTGGAAAGAATATTCCGGAAACAGTTCACTCTGGGCGCGCTGTCATGATTTCCGCTGATCATCATGATCGCTGCCTTCGGCACAGCGTCGGCAAGGGCCGCTGCAAAGCTGTCAAACACCTCCACCGCTTCGGCGGACGGTACGGCTTTATCATAAATATCTCCGGCGATCACCACCGCGTCCGGCTGTTCCCGGGAGGCAAGATCCGTAATCTGCCGGAAAATATATTCCTGATCTTCACGGAGGTCACGGTTCATCAGCTTCAGACCTATGTGCAGGTCTGATAAATGAAAAAACTTCATATTTGTTGCTCCTTACACTAATGCCAACTGTTTTGGTTATTATACCCTACTGTTGGAAAAAAGTCACTGCGAAAGGGGGATTTCGGTGTCTTTCCACTGACAATCTTTCGTTTTCCGGTAAGAATTTCCTCCCTCACAAACAGCTCACGGCCGCTCCGCAGGCGGCTTCCTCTATGTAAGGGGAAAGCGCCAGTTTTTTCTCAAAAACCTCCTCAAACGCCTTCTGCAGCCATGGATTTTTTCTGATCCCGTTGCCGGAAGCGGCCAGCACCGGAGCTTCCAGTTTTATCTGTTCTGAAATTTCCCGGTACATATGGTACAGCTCCCGGGCCATACCCCGGAGAACTCCGTTTATAAGAGCGGCAGGAGTAAAATTTTCCTCGCTTATTCCCTCTATACTGCCTCTCATATCCGGATGCATTCTTGTTCCCTGAAAGGTAGTTCTCACCAGCAGCGGTTCTTCAGGCTGTGCCTCTTTCAGAATCTTGTCCATAATGTCATACTGAGGACAGTCGCCTATACCTGCCGCCTTTCCATACTGACGGAAAAAATTTTCAAGGACCGCATATGCCCTTCCGCCACAGAGGGAAGCTCCTGCCAGAAGATAATTTTCATCCAGAAAAGGCCTCGTTTCTATCCCCGGAATCTGGATATTTCTGTCTGAGATCACGGAAATCTGTCCTCCTGTTCCCATATTTATCAGTATGGAGCCCGGCTCCCGTCCCGCCGCGCCCAGAACGCTTGCCTGATTATCGCCGATAGCCGTATATACCGGTATGCCGCGGAATTTCCCCAGCGGAGCCACCTTTGTCGTTGTATCTGGCAGAATATCGCCGGTTACTCCCAGGTCTTTCAGCAGATCCGTCCTGAACTGTCCTTTCTCCAGGTCAAAAAAGCCGAAACTGGCCGCCATACTGCTGTGTATCAGGGGACTTTCCCGTCCCGTAAGTCTCATTCCTATATAATCTGCGATCGTGCAGAAAGACGCCGCTGTTTCCGGAACAAGATTTTTTCTCTGGTTATAAAGATGCGTTACCCATCCATATCCTGAGTATACATGTATGCCTGTCTTTGTATATATTTCTTCTGTCAGAGATTTTCCTTCAAAATCCTTTCTGCCGCCTCTTCCGTCCTGCCATGTATAAAGAGGACTGACACAGATTCCCTTCCGGTCTATATACAGAATCCCATGCATCTGTCCCGTAAGTCCTATCGCCTCAATGTCTTTGAACTCTGAAAGAAGCTCTTGGACGGCATCAATTACCTTTTTCTCTATCTCATCCACCTTCTGCAGCTTTTCCCATGGTCTGTCTGTCCTTATAAAACTGCCGCCCGGGATTGTTTCCGCCTTTACCTGCCGCCTTGTCTGCCTGTCCAGAACAGACAGCCCGACAGAGGTTGTCCCTATATCAATTCCCATGACCTTCATTTACAGCCCCTCCTCCGTGTATCTTTATGATCTGTTCATTATTTTACAATCCTTTTCCGCCGTTTTCAACGCATGTCCCGGAATATCAGATATCCTGTCTTGTAACACTCTCCCAAGTGTATTAAAATAACAGATAATACACTGTTGTGAGGGAGGAGGATCCGATTATGAAACAGGACAACAGATCAACCGCTTTTCTTGACGTTCTCCGCTGGAGCGCTACTGCCATGGTTGTGATGCTGCATGTAGTTTCCGGCGTTACCGCTATATTATCGGCAGAAATGACTTCCGATCAGCGGGCGGTTTACTATACCGCCAAGGCGCTCATGACAGCGGGAGTTCCTGTTTTTCTGATGATCTCCGGAGCTCTTCTTCTGAACCCTGAAAAACAGATATCCGTCAGAAAAATCCTGACTCATTATGTAAGGAGAATCCTGCTGGCACTGCTGGTTTTCGGAACTGTTTTTGCAGTGATCGAACTTTATGTGACAGAAAAAAACTTCTCCCTTGAAATCATAGGGAGAGGTTTTCTCAATACCCTCTCTGGAAAAAGCTGGGCCCATATGTGGTATTTGTACGAGCTGGCCGGACTGTATCTGGCTACCCCTCTTCTGCGGGCTGTGATCCGTTATGGAAAAAAACAGCTTCTGCAGTACGGTCTGATCCTGGGATTTCTTTTCAGCAGCTTTATCCCTTTCCTGGAACAGCTTTCCGGATTTGATCTTGGATTTACCTTTCCTTTTTCCGGAATTTATCTTTTCTATTATGTGTCCGGATACTATTTCCTGAAATACGGAAGGACCAGCCCGCGCCTGACAGCCGCGGCCGCAATACTGACGATAGGAGTGCTGACTGCGGATATGGCGTTTTTGAAGCTGTTCCGTGTTTCCTATGACTCCCCGCTGATCGTTTTTCTGACCGTCTGTCTTTTTCTTACTGCGGCCAACAGCGGAGTCCGTGTGTCATGGATGTCCCGTCACAGAGAGCTGTGCTTTGGAATTTACCTGCTGCATCCGGTATTTTTAAATCTGTTTTACAAATTTCTCGGCATTACGCCTCTGGCTTTTGGCTACGGCGGGATCTTCCTCTTCTGGGCGGCGGCTTTTCTTCTTTCCTGTCTGGGTTCCTGGATAATGCAGAAAATACCGATTCTGAAAAAATATGTTGTTTAAAGGAGACAAAAGGAGGGTCGTTTCATGATCACAGAATTGAAAATCATCCAGCCGTTTTTTGTACTTTCCTCCAATGTATATCTGAAAAGATATGCTCCCGGGTCCGTCATATCTCATTTTTATAAATTTAAGTGTACCGTCCCCTCCGGCCGTCCGGTTATGGTGGTTCCCGACGGAAGCACAGACATCATATTTGAATGTGATCCGGAGCGGCCTTCTGCGGAAATCTGCGGAACCGTAAACAAAAGTACGCCTGATATTTTCCGTCAGGGAAAAACATATTTCGGCGTCCGTTTTCTACCGGGAGGTCTTCTGCAGTTTCACGACCTTCTTGCAAAGGACCTGGCTGATCAAAGATACGGGATCTCTGTTTTTTTACATGACCGTTCCTGTATAGAAGCAATCTGCTGTGAGACGGACTTTGAACGCCAGATCCGGTTATTTATGACACATATTTTTACTGAGATCAATAAGAACATCCGCGGCAGAGACCAGCTCTGTCTCATGCAGATCATTTCTCAGATCCATGAGCAAAACGGCCAGCTAAAAATGACGGATCTGGAGAAATCCCTTCATTACACCAAACGTCATATTTCCAGATTGTTCACCTCTTTGACAGGCGTAAGCATTAAACGGTTCAGCCGGTATCTGCGCTTTCAGTCGGCTATGAACAGTCTGAATTCCTCAGATCCGAAAACACTTTCACAGATTGCGGCAGAATGCGGATATTACGATCAGACGCACTTTCAGAAGGAATTCCGGGAATTTTCCTCCATGAGCCCCGGCCAGTTCCATAAACTGCTGCAGGCCAGTCACTATTATGATCACCTTATTATCCGGTAAAATGTCCTTTTTTTACTATAAATCACCTGCTGCCCGGATTATACTGAAAACATCTTACAAAGACGTGGGAAACAAATTGTTTTCTGCGTCTTTTTTTATTTATAAAGGAGGAAAAATATGAAAGCAAAAGAACTTCTGAACGGTTTTTATTCTATTGACGACGCCATTGCCATGGATTTTGAGACAACAAAAGAACTGCAGCTTACCCATTTGAACCGGGAACGGACTCTGAACGGCGGATCAAAATTTTTCACCCGGGCGGAGGACTGCTATTTTACTGATCACGAAGGCAACCGCCATCTTGATATGATCGGCGCCGTAGGAGTTGTAACAGTTGGAAACAACAATGAGTTTGTCTGGAATGAAATCGAAAAAGTATTCCGGACAAAGCAGTATATGATGGGTACTATCGCCTACCACAACATTGCCGCCGCTTTTGCTCACGATCTCTCCCTTCTGTCACCGGGAGGAAAACTCACAAAGGTCGGAACTGCCACCGGCGGCGCGGAAGCTGTGGAAGGCACCATTAAGCTGGTAAAACTGGCCAGCCGCAATAAGCCTGACAAAACCCGGATTCTCGCCTGCGAAGGAGCTTTTCACGGAAAAACAACCGGAGCGGTATCTGTGGGAGGGAAAGAAAAATGGCGTATGTACCAGCATCCCCTAATGGAATGTGTAGATCATGTTCCCTACGGAGATTCCCGTGTCCTTGAAGAATATCTCTCCAAAGGCTGCTATATGGCTTTCTATGTGGAACCTATCCAGGGCGAAGGCGGCATCATTGTCCCTCCGGAGGGCTACCTGAAAGAAGTGCGAAGACTCTGTGACAAATATGATACCTATATGGTTGCGGACGAAATCCAGTGCGGCTGCGCGAGGACTGAAAAAATGTGGGCAGTCGATCATGAAGATGTGGTTCCGGACTGTCTGACCTTTGCCAAAGGCTTTTCCGGCGGCCTGATTCCCTTCGGCGGTTATCTCTGTACCGAAGAATTATATGAAGCCGCCTACGGCAGTGTGGAAACCTGCTTCCATCACACAGCCACATATCAGGAAAACGGCATAAGCGCCGCCGCCGGCCTTGCCTCTCTGGAATATATCCTGGAAAACGATCTTATTCAGGCAGCGGCGGAAAAAGGCAGTTACTTTATGAATGCCCTGAAAAAGATTCAGGAAAAATATCCTCAGATCATAAAGGAAGTGCGGGGAAAAGGGCTGATGATCGGTCTGGAAACTTATGAAATCCCGGAAGGATTCAAAGAAGGCTACGGAGATTATTTCGCAGATCCCATCAACAATGATCTTGTGGAAAAATACAGGATCCAGGCAAATCACACCATCAACAATCCTGCCGTTTTCCGTTTCCTGCCGCCTCTCACTATTAAAAAGGAAGATCTTGACTATGCATTAGCATCCATGGAGAAGGCGGCCGCAGACGCATACGCCCACGTTTACAAAAAGGCATGAACAGGTTTATTTTTACTCCGTTTCTCTCAGCCTCTCCACGATCGTCAGTTTCGCGATACTCCGATAAACCGCCAAAGGCAGCGCCACTCCCAGAAAAAGGAAGACCGGAGCTGTGACGAATACCGCCGTCACGCTGAAATGATATTCAAAAAACCAGAACATGGATTCCAGCATCCTTCCTGTCAGGGGTTCCATGGCAAGGATCAGCACAAGGGATATCAGGATCGTCGTTCCGGCGTAGATCAATCCTTCTTCCATCAGCATCTTTTTCAGCTGTTTTCCTGTCATTCCCACCGCCTGCAGCATGGCGAATTCTCTTTTCCTTGCCAGGATCCCGGTGAGGATGGCGTTAAAGAAGTTCAGGATTCCCACAATGCTTACAATGGCGCAGAGCGCGCCGCCCAGAAGCAGGAACATCTGCTGAAATCCCTGGAAGTCTTTCCGTACAAGATCTTTGCTCTCGTACATCAGCCCGGATGTTTCCCCTGCTGTCATTCCGGCAAGAAATGTTTCCGCCGCCTTTTCCGCCTCCCGATCGGGGGTATCAAACATGTACAGAAGAGACTCCAGCTCTGTTCCGCTGTCTTTCCTTAACTGTTCTGTTCCCATAACAGCCTCCATACTGTACATCAGTTCATAGCGGAAAGATATCTGATACGGTACTGTGACAACAGCGCAAATGGTGTATTCCACATCATGGCTCTTTTCTATATGATACCGGATATATTCCTCCGGCGTAGCGTCCGTTACCGGTTCCCCGGTTCTGGAATCCTCGTAATATCCTTCGTCCACATAAGTCACCGTCAGCTTTTCTCCCGGCTGCGGCGCCACGTCCCCGCTTTCGGGGTTTCCGTAATCATCTGTATCTACGGTAACGGCAATGGCTTTCGCCTCCGGATCCTGAAGAGGCTTAATATCCCCTGCAAGGACTGTCAGTTTCTCCAGAAGGGCGTTATCCATCCCTTCCACCTGCAGGGACGCCTCGATCTTCTCTCCTCTTCTTTCTCTGTAAGACAGTTCCTGACGGATCATTTCCCCGGAAGCCCCGTAGGCATTTTCCCGAAACTGTTCTTCGCTCATCCATACTTTCGGATCTTCCCCGGAAACCGCCCACGCCTGGCCGCCGCTTTCCATTTCTGTGTTTGCCTGTATCGTCTTCACAGTTTCTTCAGATATGCCGGAATCCGGCCTGCCACCGCGGAAGCGGAAATAATCCGTGCTTCCCACGATAAAGTCCGCGCAGGTTTTTTCCGCCAGGTATTTCTCCATGCTGAACCCTCCGGTAAACTGGAAGGTAACCGCCAGAAGCGCCACGGAAAGAGACAGGGATACCACTACCAGAACGGTTTTCTTTTTGTTCCTTCCCAGATTCGCAAGAGCCATACGTCCGATCCCGGCTCTCCTGCTTCTGCGCTGTCTTCTGGAAAAGTTTCCGCTTTCCGTATATTTTACCGCCTCTACGGGGGACACCTTCGCCGCCATCCGGCCGGGGCGTCCGCAGGAAAGGAGCACCGTAACTACCGCGAACAAAGCGGACACGATAAAGATCACTGGCGAACTGCTGACCCGGGCGCTGATTTCCCCCAGACTTGACTTTTCGATCACTACAGGTACCAGCAGGTATCCCACCGCCCAGCCGGCAGCCAGACCCAGCGGACATCCGATGGCGCACAGTAGTAACGCCTGCTGTCGGATGATTCTTTTTAGCTGCCGGGGCGTCACCCCGATGGTCTTCAAAAGCCCGTAATAGCGGATATCTCCTGTCACGGAAATCTGAAAGATATTGTAGATGATGAGATATCCGGTGAAGATCACCAGGATCAGAAACGCCGCCATGGCGATCACCATTCCCGGATCCAGCTCCGATTCCGCCTGGGTGGAAGTATAGCCCCAGTTCACGCCGTAGTTGACGTAATTTTCCACATCCGGATCCTCTCTCTGGTATCCCAGGTTCTTCTCAATCTCCTCCATGGTTCCGTCTATATTCATGCTGGAGGGCAGCATCACACTGAGATCTGTGCGGAAAGGCTCCATACCTTCCTTTTCCATCTCTTTTTCCAGATTCTTTACATAGGTTCTGGAAACATTTATAAAATGTACCGGACTTATGGAATCATACTCCCACCATCCGGCAAGCACAAAGGTATCGGTTCTTGAACCGCCGTTCTGATTCTTGTCAGATATCTGATAAGTGAGAGAAATCTCCGCTCCGATCTCCGGCGTTACGTCCAGCAGCTCCAGAGCCGCTTTATCCATGATGATCTCGTTCTCCGCTTCCGGCTCCCGTCCTTCCTCCAGTTCAATATAGCTCCATTTCGTATTGTTGGAATCCATATAGCTGATCTCCGCCGGAACTTTGGCAAATACTCCGTCCGATATCGTCCCCGCCACGATCCGCTCTCCGGCGGCTTTTACCTTCCTGTGTCCGCTGATGTCCTGCGCCTGCTCTTCCGTTACATCTTTAAACGTCCCGTGAGCGTAGCCGCCGATCTGACGGAAGGTATAAGTCTGGTAGCTGCTGTTCAGGGACATGACGATGGTAAAAAGCGATGTAAAAAGAAGTGTGGTCAGCGCGATGGCCGCCGCGGCAATAACATTTCTTTTTCCCGACGCCCGGAAAGAACGGAGGCTTAAATTCCATATGGTCTTTCTGTTTTTTACCCTCATATCACGCCATCCTCCTTCCTCTGGAAGCAAGGATGCGGCCGTCCTCGATCCTTATGATCCGATCCGCCATCTGCGCGATCTCTTCATTGTGGGTGATCATCACAATGGTCTGCGAAAATTTCTGTCCGGATATTTTCAGAAGTCCCAGTACATCCTGGGAAGTGCGGCTGTCCAGGTTCCCTGTGGGCTCGTCGCATAGAAGGATCGCCGGTTTTGCGGCCAGCGCTCTGGCAATGGCCGCGCGCTGCTGCTGCCCTCCGGAAAGCTGCCCCGGAAGGTTCGCGGCT
>DWVA01000266.1 GCA_019120475.1 Candidatus Blautia intestinipullorum
ATACTGTACAGCAGGAAAAATCCATCCCTATGGCGGGATGATCTTTAAATGATTTTGCAAAAGACAACGAGGGGAATATGGGAGGTTGGTTATGAATGAAAAAAATCAGATTACGGAAGGGGTAATCTGGAAACACCTGTTGTTTTTTTTCTTTCCCGTTGTGGCGGGAATGTTTCTGCAGCAGATATATAATGCGGCCGACACGATTGTTGTCGGTCGTTTTGTGGGTAAGGAAGCTCTGGCGGCAGTGGGAGGCTCTGTCAACCAGATTGTGAATCTGATCGTGGAGGTGTTTGTGGGCCTTACCTCAGGCGCCGCCGTGATCGTTTCCCAGTTTTACGGGGCCAAAGACAGAAAAAATCTGGAAAAGACCATACATACCACTTACGCCCTGGCCATCGCCGCCGGGTTCGTTATTGGGATCCTGGGTCTGATTTTTTCCGAGACGATCCTGACATTTATGAAAACGCCTGATGAACTGATGAAGGATTCCCTTCAGTATCTTCATATCTATTTTCTGGGAATCGTGTTTAATCTTGTATATAATATGGGGGCGTCCGCTCTCCGGGCCATGGGCGACTCAAGAAGGCCGCTTTATGTGCTGGCTGTGGCCTGTTCCCTGAACGTGGTCCTGGATATTTTCCTGGTGGTAGTCTGCAGGATGGGAGTGGCAGGCGCGGCGACGGCGACGATCTTCTGTCAGGGGATCAGCGCCTGCATTGTAACCTGGATGCTGATGTCTAAGGAAAAATTCTGCCGGCTGGAACTAAAAAAGATACGGATCCATATGAATTCTCTGCGGTCTGTTCTGAGAATCGGAATTCCGGCGGGATTTGAGGCGGCGATGTACTGCGTGGCAAATATTGTGATCCAGGTGTTTGTTAATAAACTGGGCACAGACCATGTGGCTGCCTGGGGCACCTTCGGAAAAATAGACGCGGCTTTCTGGATGATTGTAAACGCCTTCGGAATTTCAATCACCACCTTCGTCGGACAGAATTACGGGGCGGGAAAGATCAGGCGTATGCGAAGGAGCGTTATGGTCTGCCTTCTGATGTCTTATATTTCGGCAGTTACAATGAGCATTATACTGATGATCTTTGCGAGGCCGCTTTATGGGCTGTTTACTACAGATGGGGCTGTGATCGATATAGGAGTTTATATGATGCGCTTTCTGATGCCCTCGTATTTCCTCTATGTGGTGATCGGGATCCTGTCCGGCGCTTTAAGAGGAGCGGGAAGAGTCCTGGTGCCTGTGCTTCTCACCTGCGGCGGCGTGTGTATCCTGCGGATCATGTGGATGCTGGTGCTGCTCCCCGTACATCCGGGTATTGAGACGATCATGCTAAGTTATCCGGCTTCCTGGAGTATTACAGCGGTTCTGTTTATTATTTACTATATCAGGCGTTTTCCGGGAAGCAGAAGCAGCCGTTCCCTGACGCCGCAAAAGATGCTGTAAATAAGAAAAGGTCATCTAAAAAGGAGTGTAAACCCATGAATATTTTAAATATAGAGCATGTCAGTAAAATCTATGGTGATAAAACCATTTTCGATGATGTATCTTTCGGGATCCAGCAGGGAGACAAGATTGGGATCATCGGGATCAATGGAACCGGAAAGACTACATTTCTGAAGATCCTGGCCGGAATAGAAGAGCCGGACGAAGGGCAGGTGATCCGCCAGAACGGCCTTCGCATTTCCTTTCTTCCCCAGCATCCGGTATTTCCGGAAGGAGCAACGGTTCTTTCCTATGTGGCAGGGAAAAAGAAAGGAGAGGACTGGATACCGGAGACAGAGGCAAAGATGGTGCTGAATAAGCTTGGAATCCAGAATCACGAAGAAGAAATTTCTCATCTTTCAGGAGGACAGAAAAAAAGAATAGCCCTTGCCGCCGTGCTGGTAAACCCTGCGGATATTCTTATCCTGGACGAACCCACCAACCATCTGGATAATGAAATGGCAGAATGGCTGGAGGACTACCTGAACCGCTTTAAAGGAACGGTGATCATGGTTACGCACGACCGTTATTTTCTGGATCGCGTTACAAATAAAATCCTGGAGATCAGTCATGGAAAAGTCTACAGCTATGAAGCAAAATATTCCCGTTTTCTGGAAATGAAGGCGGAAAGGGAGGAGATGGAGCTGGCTTCCGAAAGAAAACGCCAGAGTATCCTGCGCATTGAACAGGAATGGGCGAAAAGAGGCTGCAGAGCCAGAAGTACGAAGCAAAGAGCCAGGCTGGAGCGCCTGGAGGCTATGAAAAACGCTTCCGCCCCTGTCCGGGATCAGAACGTGGAAATCGATTCTGTGGAAACCAGGATGGGGAAAAAGACCATTGAGCTTCATCATATCTCAAAAAGCTATGGGGAAAAGACCTGTATCCGGGATTTTGATTATATTATTTTGAAAAATCAGAAACTTGGGATCATCGGACCAAACGGCTGCGGAAAATCTACTCTTTTAAAAATCATCGCCGGACAGACCGAACCGGATGAAGGAAGCGTAGAGATCGGAGAAACAATAAAGATCGGTTATTTTTCTCAGGAAATAGAAGAGATGAACACCAGCCGCCGGGTTATTGATTATATTAAAGACGTGGCGGAGTATATACCGACAAAGGACGGGCTTATCAGTGCGTCGAAACTTCTGGAACAATTTCTTTTTGACGCTTCGATGCAGTATGCGCCTATTGAAAAGCTGTCAGGAGGGGAAAAGAAACGCCTTTATCTTCTGAAAGTGCTGGCATCCGCTCCAAATGTGCTGCTTCTGGATGAGATCACAAATGATATTGATATACCGACGCTGACAGTCCTGGAAGACTATCTGAATTCTTTTTCCGGAATCGTGGTCGCAGTGTCCCACGACCGTTATTTTCTGGATAATCTGGCCGACCGTATCTTTGCCTTTGAGGGAGACGGAAGGCTGGTTCAGTATGAAGGTGGATATACAGATTATCTG
>DWVA01000267.1 GCA_019120475.1 Candidatus Blautia intestinipullorum
CCAAAAATCTGCATATCTTTGGCGGGATCTGCTTTATATGGTCTGTGTACGCCGAATACAGTGCCTTTTGTCTCATGCTCTGTGAGAACCCAGTCCATCAGTTGTCCAAAAGGCATACAGGTCATTTTCTCACTCATATATTTTCTCCTTATTTTCCGAAATTAATATCGTCAGCCAGTTCCTTCGCAGCCTGACGGCAGTCCGCCATCACCTTCGCCTCGTCGCATACGAGAACTTCCCGGTCTTTCATCAGCACTCTGCCGCTGCATACAGTTGTCTGCACCATACTTCCGTTTACTCCAAAAAGCAGGTGGCCGTTGGTGTTGTCCGCTGTCATAGGGGTCAGAGGATCATAATCAATGACGATCACATCTGCTGCCGCTCCCGGTTCCAGAACACCCAGTTTTTTCTTAAAGTAACGGTTGGCGATGGTTCTGTTTCCCTCGAAAAGCATCTGAGGAACCTCTCCCCACGCCGCGTTTGGATCACACAGATGATGCTTATGCAGTACGTTCGCCACTTTCCAGGATTCCATCATATCGTGGGTATAGCCGTCTGTTCCCAGGCCGGTAACAATTCCTTTATGTACCAGAGCCATAGTAGGAGGACATCCGCAGGCGTTGCCCATGTTGGATTCCGGATTATGCACCACCATGGTATCTGTATCTTTGATCAGATCCATTTCATGTTCATTGATATAGATACAGTGTCCCAGAAGTGTTTTGGGGCCCAGAATATTCCAGTCATAGAGACGGTCCACAATGCGTTTGCCGTGTTCTTTCAGGCACTGATGGAGATCGTAGATTCCTTCTGCCACATGAATATGATACCCCACTCCTTCCGGCTTCAGCTCACCGCACAGAGCCATCGTCTCGTCGGAAATGGTAAAGGACGCATGCATTCCCATCATTCCCGCGATCATATCGCTGTCATCCGCAAGGGCATGTTTGATAAAGTTTACGTTTTCCATTACCGATTCTCTTGATTTCTCCATACCGTCCCTGTCAGAGATCTCATAGCAAAGGCAGGTACGGATCCCCAGATCCTTCGCCGCTTCCTCAATGGCATTCAGAGAGCCTGTAATATGTCCGAAGCTTGCGTGATGGTCAAATACCGTCGTTACTCCGTTTTTAATAGAATCAATGTAAGTGGCGTAAGCAGAAAGCTTCGTCTGCTCCAACGTCAGATGGCGGTCGATGGTCCACCACTGACCGTCCAGTATATCCAGAAAACCCTTGGGATTATATCCTTTAATACTTAAGCCTCTGGCAAAGGCGCTGTAGATATGCTCATGGGCGTTGATAAAAGCCGGCATGATCACTCCGCCTCTTGCGTCTATAAATTCCGCGTCCGGATAGGCTTTTCTGATTTCCTCTGTAGTTCCCGTTTTCACGATCACGCTTCCGTCCATGGCAACCGCGCCGTTTTCCACAAAAGTATTGGAAGCGTCTCTTGTGATCATTCTTCCGTTCCCGATTATCCGCATATGTCGTCCTCCTTATCTTGTAAAAATCGTCTAATTTCAGCCGCACTCCCCCTGTGTCTTTTGGGGATTTTATACTATCAATGTACCATACTTCCCTGTGTTTTTCAATAGCAAATATCCAAAAAAATTTTTCTTTTCTAAAAAATTTTTTATTGAGGAAACAGCAAAAAAACACCCTCTTTTCTTAGAAAGAGGATGTTTCCGGACAAATCAATATTCTTCTTTTACTTCCAGTACGCCCCTGCCGGACTGCCATAATGTTTCATCTGTCTCGGTCATATAACAGTGGCCGTTTTTTACATGCCAGCTGTAAAAATCTCTTTTCGGACGGCCCCAGGCTTCCATCAGCGTCATAATGGTCCCGCCATGGACGATCAGAGCGGCCGACTGCAGATTTTCCCTGGAACATATGGCGATCACTTTCTGAACCCCCTCCAGGGTCCTTTCTCGAAAGGCTTCCCGGCTCTCTCCGCCCGGAAACGGAAGGTTCCCTCCGCTGTCGATCCATGCCTGATAATCAGGATTCCCGGCAAGTTCTCTGTAATTTTTATTCTCAAAATCTCCAAAATCTGTTTCGGAAAGCTGATCCATGATCCGGAATTTTTTCCCCGGAAAGAGAATTTCCGCCGTCTCCCGGCAGCGGATCATTGGACTTATGAACAATCCATCCGGCACAGGATAGGAAAGCTCGGACAGCGCCTTCTTCCCCTCCTGGCAAAGATGCTCGTCTGTTCTTCCTATATACCTGCCTTTTAGATTTCCCTCCGTCATTCCATGTCTGATCAGCCAGATTTTAATCATTTTTTATCACCATCCCGATCCCGCATACAACGCGGACTACTTTTTTGCTGTAGGAAGCCAGTTCCGTACAAATCCTTCCCACTCTCTCCCTGTAAGCTCTGTCAAAGGCGTCTACAGGAACTACGCCGTATCCCACCTCGTCCGACACAAGCACCACTTCCGGGTTTCTCTGTATCAGTTCCGCGGCAAGATTCCCGGTATCTCGTCCGTCTTTCATTTCCTTCCGGATAAATTCATGAAAGTTCAGGACTCCTTCCGCCTGAAACAATTCTTCCCTGGAAAGCCCCGCTCCATTCTTCCACAGGATTTCCGGATACGTTTTTTTTCCATAGGAAGCTTTTCCCTGATATGCCCCTCCGATAATCATTTCCATTTCGTCTGCCCCTCCATTTATTTTTTACATATGCATAACCGCAGACACCAGCGCAATCACCAGCGCCGTCCCCGCCTCGCAGAGGCAGAGAAAGAATCCGGAAAGATCCCCGGTGGTTCCTCCGAAATATTTCATAGCCACATGCCTGTAATAAAGAAATATCAGCAAAGAGGAAAGAAAGGCCGCCGCCCCGGCTATGGGCTGAATAAAGATCATCAGTACGGCCAGGATCACCAGATAAACGATCAGCGTGTTCCTTACCGCAATGTTTTCCGCCTTCCGGGAAAATTCCGCCACAGTCCCGCTTTTTTTCGCTTTTGGAAGCGCCATTACTCCGATACCGGAAAAACAGCGGGAAACCATAAAGCCCGCCGCCGTAAGGAGCACAGCCTTTTTGTCTCCGGCGATCTGACTGTAGGCCCCGTAACAAAGGAGAAAATAAACGCATCCCGTGATCACCGCAAAGGCTCCTGCATGGGAGTCCTTTAATATTTCCAGCCGGCGTTCCCTCTCCTGCCAGGAACTTAAGGCGTCGGCGGTATCCAGAAGCCCGTCCACATGGATTCCTCCGGTGATCAGCACCGGAACGGCAACAAGAAGCACCGTGTGCAGTCCCGGGGACAGGGACAGCCTTTCTCCCAGATAATCCGCAGCCAGAAAGACAGCCCCGATAACGGTTCCTATAAAGGGAAAAAAGCAGAACATATATTTCATATTCTCTTTTGTCCATTCCGCCTGGGGAACCGGAATTTTTGAAAACATGGCAAACGCCACTTTAAAACTGTTCCACAAACTCTTCACAAAAAACACCTTTGTTTCTTTTTTTATTTTTTCCGCGGAAAAGCGGCTTACGATTTATGATAAACCGGTATGCCGTAAACCACTTCCACTACCTGATCCGCCTCTTCTGCCAGAAACCGGTTGATTTTTCCAAGACACTCAAGATAAGTTTTCATTTCTCCCCGGTAAACCGCCGCCTCGGAAAAAATCTCATTTGTCACTACCACAAGGTTGGCGGCCTTGTCCTTCAGGCGAAGGATCCCTTTTTCTATCTCTTCCAGAGTATGCTCTCCGGCACCTTCTTCCTGAAAGATCTCATTTGCCACAAGATTCGACATACATTCCAGAAGCACCGTACATCCCTCCGGCACCTCCGTCCTGGAAAGTCCTGTATAACATTCCACTGTTTCAAAGCCCTTTCCGGCCCGCATTTTCCTGTGCCTGACGATCCTTTTCCGGCTTTCTCCGTCATAAGGATACATAGTCGCGATATAGATCCTGT
>DWVA01000268.1 GCA_019120475.1 Candidatus Blautia intestinipullorum
TGCCCAGCGGCGAACAGAGGACAGACAGTCCTGACAGGAAAAGAAAAGCCGCTGAAGAAAGCGAAATGGCAATATATCCCGATAACAAGAATACCTCTTATGCAGAAATAAAATATACAGAAATAAAAAATCCGGAAGAGGAAAGAGCTGTATATGGGGAAACGGTAGCTCTCTGTGAGGGAGGGCGCTCAGGCCCTGCGACACTGGTAAGCCGGGAACCGGGAGAGTTGGCGACAATTTATCTGGAACAGGAGCTTACGGTTGTGGGAAAGCTGGCAAACGCTGCAGACGCGGTAATTCCTATTCCTACGGTAAGCCGTGTCCACGCACGGATCCGGAAAAAAGACGGGGAGTACTATCTGGCGGATCTTAACTCAAGAAACGGGACGACAGTAAACGGCCAGATTCTGAAAAATGGAGAAGAGTATCAGCTTCAGGATGAAGATGAGGTGGATTTTGCACAGGCAAGGTATATTTTTCTGAAATAAGATAAAAACAGACGTTTCTGATCCGCAGCGCCTCAGAAAAAATATGACAGGCTCCGGCAGGCGTGATAAAATAGACATATCCAAGTATTTAAAGAAAAAGGAGATTACATTTTGGAAGAATTTCGTAAAGAGCCTGTTACAATATTACTGATAGTCCTGAACATTCTTGTCTTTCTGGCAGTAGAAATGACGGGCAGTTCCCAGGATGTATTTCATATGCTGAACTGCGGCGCGTCTTATACGCCTCTGGTCAGGGATCAGGGAGAGACATACAGATTATTCACCAGCATGTTTCTTCATTTCGGGATTTCTCACCTGGCTAATAATATGCTGGTACTGTTTGTTCTTGGCAGCCGCCTGGAACGTGTGACTGGAAAAATACGATTTCTGATCATTTATCTTCTCGGCGGTTTTGTGGGAAATGTGTTTTCCATGCTGATGGAACTGAGCAGCCGGGAATATGCAGTGTCGGCAGGGGCTTCCGGAGCTGTATTCGCAGTTATGGGAGCCATGATCTATGTTGTCGTCCGGAACAGGGGATGGCTGGAGGATCTTTCCATGAGGCAGATCCTTGTGATGGCCATATTTTCTCTGTACTTTGGGCTTACCAGCAGCGGAGTGGATAATGCCGCGCATATCGGAGGAATGATTTCTGGCCTTCTGCTTGCGGTTATTTTATATCATCCGCAGAAAAGAATCTGAAAGACAGTTCCCTGATCCGGCACACTGTGTACGGTGATCTTACCGCCGTGTCCCTCAATGATCTGCCGGGTGACAGAAAGACCCAGGCCGGTGCCGCCCTGCTTATAAGTGACAAAAGGCTGAAATATTGTTTTCTGCTGCTCTTCTGTCATACCGCATCCGTTGTCTGAAACAGTAACACGTACGCCCTCCGGAACGGACCGGGCGGAAATATGGATAACTCCATGAGAATGACAGATCGCTTCCTGGGCGTTCCGAAGCAGATTAAGAAATGCCTGCCGGATTTTTATGCAGTCCAGATAAAGAGGCGGAAGCTGTTCGGAAATGTCCGTTTCCAGAGCAATCCCAAGATATTCCAGAGAAGGACGGAAAGAGAGTATAATACTTTTCAGAAGCCAGGACAGATCTGTCTTTTCAGGAAAGATCTGCCCGGCGTGACTGTAATCCGCTGTTTCCTTCAGCAGATCTTTGACATATTCCAGATTTTCTGTGATGTCTTCCCACTCTCTGTATCCTGTTATTTCCGGATGGGAAGCCGCCATCATCTGCAGTCCGCTTTGGATCAGCGCCAGGGGATTTCTGATCTCGTGAGCAAACTTTGACAGAGTAAGCTGAAAATCTTCTTCCTGCTGTTTCAGGGAAATAAGATCCTGCATATGAATCACCTCATCTGCAGTTTATCATTCACATTTTGGGGAATCAACAAATTTCGTATTGAAAAAATCGAAGAAATACGAGACAATAGTAAGGGAAAACTAATAAAAGGAGGAGATTGTTGTGGATAATTGTATTTTCTGTAAAATTGCAAACGGGGAAATTCCATCAGCTACTTTATATGAAGACGAGGAATTTCGTGTGATTCTGGATCTGGGTCCGGCAAGTAAGGGACATGCGCTGATCCTGCCGAAAGTTCACGCCGCGGATATTTATGAGCTTCCGGAGGAGACTGCCGGAAAAGCAATGATCCTTGCCAAGCATATGGCGCAAAAAATGAAAGACGCCCTGCACTGCGACGGATTTAATATTGTCCAGAATAATGGAGAAATTGCGGGGCAGACAGTATTCCATTTCCACATGCATCTGATTCCAAGATATAAGGGAGATCAGGTTGGTCTGACATGGACTCCCGGAAAACTCAGTGATAAGGACAGGGACGAAATTTTGGAAAAATTAGGCAGATAAGCCGGGAATATTACAAAAGATGAAATGTGAGAATTTTAAGGATATTTACAGGAAATACCGGGGATTCTCTACCAGCGTTGCCGAGAAAGTGCTCAAGGACGACGTGATTGCAGAGGATATCAGTCAGGAGGTATTTTCTCATTTGTATGAGATCAGAGCAACGCTGGATTTTTCAAACGAGAAGATGATAAAATCGCTGATATTTACTGCAACTGTCAATAAGTGCAAAGACTATTTCAAAAAGTCATGGAAGAAACGGGAAATTTATCAGTTGGATGAAGAACGCTACAGAACTGTTCCGGACAACAGAGCGAATCCGGAATCGATTCTGATCCGCAGGGAAGAGATGAAATATTGGAAACTTGCATTGGAAAAGCTTCGCTGTGAACATCCAATGAATTACGATATTCTGATCAAAACAAAATATTTTGAGATCCCACCGGAATTCGTCGCGGAGGAGTATGGCATAACGAGACATAATGTGAACAACAGAGTCCTCCGGACGAAAAAGTGGGTGAGAAAAGAGGCGGAAAAACTGCAGAAGAAGCATTCGTAGCTTCAGTTTCCGCATTTTATCTGGAATTTACACATTCTTCAATAAGAGAAACAATATGATGGATAGAATCCATCTGTTTCCCGGACGCCATAGCTTTTTCATAGACATGGCGGTTCTCATATAATCTGCGGATAGAAGAAAGCAGTTTTTCGTCAGTGATTTCTTCTTCCTCAAGAACCATACTGAAGCCCTGGCGCTCAAAAGAACGGGCGTTGAGGATCTGATCTCCCCGGCTGGCATTGGCGGAAAGAGGAATCAGCAGATTTGGTTTGTGCAGGGCGCTGATCTCACAGATCGCGTTTGCTCCGGCTCTGGAAATAACAATATCCGCAAGGGCAAACAGATCGGCAAGTTCTTTTTTGATATATTCGTATTGTACATAACCGGCAGTTCCTGTAAGCGATTCATCCATTTTTCCTTTTCCGCAGAGATGGATAACCTGAAACTCTTTCAGAAGCTGCGGAAGTATCTTGCGGATATGGTCATTTACAGAAGCGGCGCCCAGACTGCCGCCGATGACCATGATGACAGGCTTCTCTGAGGTAAAGCCGCAGAACTGCCGGCCTGCTTCAGGATTCCCGTTCAGAAGCTCCTGCCGGATCGGCGTTCCGGTAAGAACGGCCTTTTCTTTTGGAAGACTGTCAACTGTTTCAGGAAAATTGCAGCAGATTTTTACGGCAGAAGAAATACACAGTTTATTCGCAAGACCGGGAGTCATGTCGGACTCGTGGATAATGGCCGGTATTTTGCATTTTTTGGCAGCGATCACCACAGGGACGGTGACGAAACCGCCTTTGGAAAACACCACGTCCGGCTTTAACTGTTTGAGCAGCTTCTTTGCCTCATAGAAGCCTTTCAGTACCCGGAAAGGGTCTGTAAAGTTTTTTACATCGAAATACCGTCTTAATTTACCGGACGATATACCATAGTAGGGAATATCCAATTCTTCAATGAGTTTGCGCTCAATACCTTCGTAGGACCCGATATAAGAGATCTGATATCCGGCCTCCCTGAGAACGGGAACCAGAGCGATGTTTGGTGTAACGTGTCCGGCAGTACCGCCGCCGGTGAGTACAATATGCTTCATAGAGAACCCTCCTGCAAAATCTTTTGTTACCAATAATATGAACCAGCCGGGGATAATTGTCAAGAATAGATAAAAATCAACGACAGGCCGGAAAAGTGATGAAGGGGAGACTTGAGAAGCGAGGCAGTACCAGGAGAATACCATGAGAAAAAAGTTTATAGATGATAAAAAAGAGAAAACAGCAGAAACGTCTGGTAGAAAAAATACTCTGAAGCTGTCGAAAGAGTGGGAAGAGCAGTATATAGCGAGGACGGAGAGAAGGGAGAAGGAGCTTTTCGGAGGAAAACAGCCTAAAGAACGCGAAGTCTCCGACGACGAGATAGAAGAATCGTATCAAAAACTGGTGAACAGCCTGAAGGAAAAAGGAATTTACAGTGAAGACGAGTCGAAAATCATTCCCATATCCGAAGTACGCTCTTCCGGGAAAGAAGATACTTTTGCAGAAAGCGGCAGGAGGAGAAAAAAGAAAGCCGAAAAAGTTTTTCAGGGAAGATACCGCAGCAGCATTCATTTGGGGAAAATTGCCGGAATCGCTCTGGTTTGCTGCGCCTGTGTATTTGCGGCAAGTATGACAAGCGAAGCGAACAGGGCGTATTTTGTAAAGAATGTGCGTTATCTGATGGGTGATGATACAAGAGTACTGGTATATAACGATGACACAAATGAGAGTGATAATATGGAGGAATATAATGCGGTTCAGGATATTGAGGAAAAACTGGGGATAGATATGCCGGAGTTTTACTATCGACCGCAGGGACTGGAATTCCGGGGGTATGAGGTGAACCAGGAGGTTTCCATAGCCAGAATTGAGTATCAGTATCAAGATAAAATAATTCTTTTATTGATTGATCAGCAGAGCGAAGACAGAGCAAGTAATATTAACAGTGTTCATGGCGAAGAATTACAGACGATGGTTACAGCTAGTGACGGAATAGAAGTAGACATTGAGAAATTTCAAGACGCTCAGGATAAAGAACCGACTTTTGTGGCACGGTGGCAAAGAGAGGATATATTTTATTATCTGTCTGGAAAAATGAAAATAGAAGAATTAAAACAAATGGTTGAAAATATGGTTTATTAAGTGTGATTTCAGAATGATTTTGTCGTATTTAATATTGTAAGGTATGTTTGCAAAGGGAAAGGAGTGAGGACAATAAGCAGGTGGAAACGAATCCTGGGGATCGGTATGGCTGCAGGGATACTGGCTTCTGTGGCGGTAACTTCCGTGCCAGTGCAGGCGTCCAGTATCCTGGATGAGGTTACGGAGCTGGAGACTACAGAAGATCATGCCGAAGATACGGAATACAGCCGCCTCAGAGGTAACAATCTGAATTTCGGAAATGTAAAGGTACAGCGGGTTTCCAGCAACGAGATAGGTATTTATGGTCTGACTCAGTGCCACCATGTCTGCGATACTGTATACCTTTATCTTTATCTGGAACGGAAGGTGGATGGAAGCTACGGTACCTATAAATACTGGAGATTTGAGGCCAATAATGCGACCAGTCTCAGCCGGGGAATCAACGTTATAGTCCCCAGCGGCACCTATTACCGTGTAAGAGGCTACCATGCCGCAAAGGACGGTTCCAAGGAATCAACGTCTACGTTGACACAGGGAATCCTGATCAACTGACAGGTCTGCCCCAGGAAGCAGAACTTTCAAAACGGACACATAGGAAACATACATAAACCAAAACGCTGTAAATAAAAATCCCGGCACAGGCGGGCAGCAGAAGCGGCTGAAAGGGATGACATGAGAAACGTGAAAGAAATGTAAACTGCCTTACCGTCCCCGGAAAGAAGCTTTTGTGAGAACCGGCGTGCCGAAATCCACAACACACAACACATACAAATCTTGCAGGCGCCTTTATAGGTGCCGAAAGATAGGAAACAGTAAAAAAAGTATACGGCAAAATCTGGCAGCAGGACAGAAGACAGCATTCTGTCCTGCTGTTTTTATGGAATAATGCTGTTAAAAAACTGATTTCTCGTGTATAATAATTATAAAATCAAATTCTTCTGAAAATGATCAGATAAAGGGGGCCGGCATATGAAAATTACATTTATTGGGGCAACACATGAAGTAACCGGAAGCTGCTATTATCTGGAGGCGGCAGGAAAGAAATTTCTTGTAGACTGCGGTATGCAGCAGGGGCCGGATTATTACGAAAATAAGCCGATTCCGGTAAATCCCGGAGAACTTGATTTTGTTCTCCTGACCCATGCTCATATGGATCATTCCGGTAATCTTCCCGCAATTTACGCACAGGGATTTCAGGGTCCGGTCTACGCTACAGAGGCGACCTGCCATCTGTGCGACATTATGCTTCGGGACAGCGCCCACATTCAGATGTTCGAGGCGGAATGGCGGAACCGGAAAGCCAGACGGCAGGGAAAACCTGAATTTGTCCCGGCCTACACCATGGAGGACGCTATGGGGGTCATCCGCAATTTTGTGCCCTGTCCTTATGAAAAGCCAATGGCATTGGGAGAGGGGATTTCTGCGCGCTTTGTGGACGCAGGCCATCTCTTGGGCTCCGCCAGTATTGAGCTTACTCTGAAAGAGGGAGAAGAAGAAAAGAAAATTGTATTTTCCGGAGATATTGGAAATACTAATCAGCCCTTGATCAAAGATCCTACTTATCTTCACCACGCGGACTATGTGGTAATGGAATCCACTTACGGAGACAGGAGCCATGGCGAACGCCCGGACTATGTGTCCTGTCTCAGTGAAATTATACAGAGGACCTTTGACAGAGGAGGAAATCTGGTGATCCCCTCCTTTGCCGTAGGCCGTACACAGGAAATGCTTTACTTTATCCGTCAGATCAAAGAGGAGAACCGGGTAACGGGACATGGAAACTTTAAAGTTTATGTAGACAGTCCTCTGGCTAATGAAGCTACTACGATTTTCCGCGAGCATATGTACGACTGCTTTGACGAGGAAGCGGTAAGCCTGATACAGAAAGGTGTCAATCCTTTAAGCTTTCCGGGCCTTCGTACCTCTGTGACAAGCGATGATTCCAGAGCGATCAATAATGATGAGGACTGCAAAGTGATTATTTCCGCAAGCGGAATGTGCGATGCAGGAAGAATCAAACATCATCTGAAACATAATCTGTGGGACAGCAAGAATACGATTCTGTTTGTCGGCTATCAGGCTATAGGCACCCTGGGAAGAAATCTTCTGGAGGGAGCTACGGAGGTAAAACTTTTCGGAGAAGAAATCCATGTGGCGGCGGAAATCTGCCAGATGCAGGGAATCAGCGGCCATGCGGATGTGAACGGCCTTCTGGACTGGATAGGAGCTTTTGAGGAAAAGCCCCGGAAGGTGTTCGTCACTCACGGCGATGACGAGGTAACAGAAATATTTGCCCGCAGGCTGCGGGAAGAGAAGGGAATAGATGCGTCCGCTCCTTTCAGCGGAACAGAGTATGATCTGGCGGCAGGGGCGTTTATCTGCGAAGCACAGGGAATACGGATGCAGAAAGCGTCGGCTTCTCCAAAGGCAGGCCGGGCGGCAAGAGCCTTTGAAAAGCTGGTGGCTATGGGACAGCGGCTGATGTCTGTAATACGGAAAAACGAGGGATGCCCGAATAAAGATCTGGAAAGATTTTCAAGAGAGATTCAGTCCCTTTGCGATAAATGGGACAGAACAGATATATAAAAAATAGGATATCCCAAAAACAATTACAACAGTTGCCATTGATTTTTCCATACTTTTAGAAAGGTGGTGCATGATCATGGCAGCAAAGGTATTTGCAGACTCTGGAATTAGTCCCTGTTCCAGCCGATGAAAAAACGTCGGAAATACAGATCCGGGATGTAAACGACCGCCCTATCCTGCGGGCGGCGATAGAGGCAAAGGCATACGTCCTTATTACCGGCGATAATGACGCCGGCAGAGTTTTTAAAATATTGATTATTGAAAAGGCGGGGCTGTCGCATCAATTTAATGCGACAGTCCAAAGTATAAAAAGAAGGGATATTCTATGGAAAAATTATAACGAAAAGGGATTGTAACTGTAGAAATCCGATGCGGTTTACGGTTGAAATTGGGAATCCTAGGATTGTAACCGTAGAAATCCGATGCAATTTACGGTTGAAACAGGAAATTTTGGGATTGTAACCGTAGAAGTATGATGCAATTTACGGTTGAAACAGGAGAATTTGAGATTGTAACCGTAAAAGTTCGGTAGAGTTTACGGATGAAACAGGAAAACCTGAGATTGTAACCGTAAAAGTCGGATGCAGTTTAGGCAGGCAGAGGGGGCTGCCGCACTAATTATTTAGTGCGACAGCCCCGTTTCAGCGGCGGAAAGCCGCCGCAGGGATATACATCAGAACAGCCAGCACTGTCCCGGTTCCAGTTCAAGAGTCAGGATCCTGGCGGCATCGGCGGGATCTTTCGCCTGGTTAAACTTGAAAAGCATTTTTCCGTCAGGAAGCTGGCCCAGGATCTCGATCTTTCCCCGGGGCGTGGACATACAGTAACGGATGCATTTTCCCTGCCCGTTCTGCATATTTTTCGCTTCGTCTACAATGCGGACGCCTTTTTCCAGGGGAACCTGGAACTGATTTTTGACTCCGCGTACCGGACGGCACTGGAAAATATAATAGGGAACGATTCCCGCTGCAGTAAGCTTTCTCAGAAGAAGCCCAAGCACTTCAGGGTCATCGTTGACGCCTTTAAGAAGCACCGTCTGGTTTTTGACTACAATACCCATCTTCAGGAAAAGACGGATCACTTCTCTGGCTTTGGGCGTCAGCTCTCTGGGGTGATTAAACTGAGTGACAATATAGAGCTGCTTCTTGTCCGCGTATTCACGAAACATGTCCTGAAGCTCTTTATCCTGCAGGATCCGGTCCGGGAACACAACGGGAACCCTGGTGCCGAAACGGATCAGATCAAGGTGCTCCATAGAAGTCAGTTCCTCCAGATACCTGCGTATCATTTTGTCCGGCATCATAAGAGAGTCTCCGCCTGATACCAGTACGTTGGTAAGTTCTTTATGCTCCCGGATATACCCCATCATATTTTCAAAATTTTTTGCGGTTTCCTTATCGTCAATTCCAACGAGTCTTTTCCGGAAACAGTGCCTGCAGTACATTGCGCAGCAATTTGTAGAAAGAACCAGAGCTGTCTGCGTATACTTGTGCTGCAGTCCGGTCTGTACCGTGTTGTCAGCCTCTCCGCTGGTGTCAAACTCTCCGGACAGATCCGTCTCTGTCAGAGAAGGGATACACATACGGCGGATAGGATCATCGGGATCATCTTTATTGATCAGGGAGAGGTAGTATTCCGGAACAGACATTGGAAAATGTTCCAGAATGACCTGCATTTGTTTTTCTTCCTCTTCCGACAGACCGAGATAATCTTTGATTTCGGATGCTGTTGTATAAAATTTTTCTGTTGTCCAGCTCATGAAATCCTCCTTTCTGATTTTCTGAC
>DWVA01000269.1 GCA_019120475.1 Candidatus Blautia intestinipullorum
ATCAGAAAAAGGAGGATAAGGAATATATGGCGGATTTAAAGGAAGCCTGCGGCGTATTTGGAATTTATGATCTTGACGGAGGAAATGTAGTTCCTTCTGTATATTACGGCCTGACTGCTTTGCAGCATCGCGGGCAGGAATCCTGCGGACTGGCTGTGTCAAATACAAGCGGGGAGATCGGAAATATACAGTTTCATAAAGATCTGGGACTGGTCAGTGAAGTTTTCAGGAAGGATACTCTGGAAAAAATGTCCGGCGACATTGGTATCGGCCATGTCCGTTATTCTACCACCGGAGCGTCTGTAGCGGAGAACGCTCAGCCTCTGGTTCTGTCTTATATCAAGGGAACTCTGGCTTTGGCTCATAATGGCAACCTGGTCAATACCCGGGAACTGAAGTGGGAGCTGATCCAGAACGGAGCGATTTTTCATACGACAACAGATTCAGAAGTGATCGCTTTTCACATTGCGCGGGAGCGCGTCCATTCAAAATCTGTGGAAGAAGCTATTTTGAAAACAGCCAGAAAGCTGAGAGGCGCTTACGGCCTGGTCGTCATGAGTCCAAGGAAGCTGATCGGTGTGCGCGATCCCTTTGGATTAAAACCTCTCTGTCTCGGCAGGAGAGGAAATGCTTATGTACTGGCTTCAGAAAGCTGCGCCCTTACTTCGGTTGGCGCGGAGTTCATCCGGGATGTGGAGCCTGGAGAAATGGTGACGATTTCCAGAAAGGGAGTAGAGTCCAACAAGGAGCTGAGCACAGGAAAACATGCTCACTGTGTTTTTGAATACATTTATTTTGCCCGTCTGGACAGTGTCCTGGACGGAGTGGGCATCTATGACGCCAGGATCAGAGGCGGCAGGTCGCTGGCAAAATCCTATCCGGTAGAGGCGGATCTGGTAACGGGAGTTCCGGAGTCCGGCATTCCGGCGGCAAAGGGCTTTTCCGAAGCCTCGGGCATTCCCTTCGGTCTTGCCTTTTATAAAAACAGCTATATCGGAAGAACCTTTATTAAGCCTACCCAGAAGGAACGGGAATCCAGCGTTCATATGAAACTCAGTGTTCTGGATTCTGTGGTAAAGGGAAAACGGATCGTTCTGGTAGACGATTCTATTGTAAGGGGGACTACCATTGCAAATCTGATACATATGCTGAAGAAGGCCGGAGCCCTGGAAGTACATGTAAGGATCTGTTCACCGCCTTTTCTGTATCCCTGCTATTTTGGGACAGACGTGCCGTCCAACGACCAGCTGATCGCTTCCAGCCATACTACGGAGGAGATCCGGCAGATGATCGGCGCCGATTCTCTTGGATATATGAAAATAGATTACCTGGAAGGGATGGCGGGAGGACTGCCTTTGTGCAAAGCATGTTTTGACGGAAAATATCCCATGGATGTAGAGTAAAATTGGAGAAATTTTATATTTACAAATGAAAAAAAATAGGTTATAGTATTGGACATATTGAAAATCATGCTGAACTGACAAAGGCGTCAGAAACCCGGAGAAGGGATTTTTCCGGATTTCTGACGCCTCTTTTGCTTTTGTAAGAAAAGTCAGACCGGCAGGATATAGAGTTTTCTGTAAGTACAATGTTACATGGAGGAGGAAATCGGTAATGGCAGTAAAGTATGTTTTTGTGACAGGAGGAGTGGTATCCGGTTTGGGAAAGGGAATCACGGCGGCCTCCCTGGGAAGACTTCTGAAGGCCAGAGGCTATCAGGTGACCATGCAGAAATTTGATCCCTATATAAACATTGACCCGGGGACCATGAATCCCATACAGCATGGCGAGGTCTTTGTAACAGACGACGGAACGGAGACAGACCTGGATCTGGGACATTATGAACGTTTTATTGATGAAAGCCTGGACAAAAATTCCAATGTGACAACCGGAAAAATTTATTGGTCCGTTCTTCAGAAAGAGCGTCATGGAGATTTTGGGGGAGGAACTGTTCAGGTGATCCCTCATATTACAAATGAGATCAAAAGCCGGTTTTACCGGGCAAAATCTCCGGATGAAGAGAGAATCGCCATTATTGAGGTAGGAGGAACAGTAGGAGATATAGAAAGCCAGCCCTTTCTGGAGGCGATCCGGCAGTTTCAGCACGAAGTAGGACAGGACAACGCGGCGCTGATCCATGTGACGCTGATCCCGTATCTGAAGGCGTCCGGGGAAATGAAAACAAAGCCTACCCAGGCCAGCGTAAAAGAACTGCAGGGAATGGGAATCCAGCCGAATGTGCTGGTATGCAGGAGCGAATATCCGCTGACCGAGGAGATCAGAGAAAAGATCGCTCTTTTCTGTAATGTTCCGGTTACCCACGTTCTTCAGAATCTGGATGTGGAGTATCTTTACGAGGCTCCTCTTGCCATGGAGAGGGAAAAGCTGGCGGATGTGGTTCTGGAAACCCTTCGTCTGGAAAACAGAAAACCGGATCTTACGGACTGGCAGGAAATGGTAAAGAACCTGAGAAACCCGGAAGGCTCTGTAAATATTGCCATGGTAGGGAAATACACACAGCTTCACGATGCTTATTTAAGCGTGGTGGAGGCATTGAAACACGGAGGAATCTCCTGCAGGGCAAAAGTGGAGATCACCTGGGTGGACTCCGAGGAGCTGAACGAGAAAAACCTGGATCAGGTCCTTCACGCGGTGGACGGAATTCTTGTTCCGGGCGGCTTCGGCAACAGGGGAACAGAAGGGATGATCCTGGCTGCCCAGTATGCCAGAACACATAAGATCCCTTACCTTGGAATCTGTCTGGGAATGCAGATGGCGATCGTGGAATTCGCCCGCCATGTGCTGGGATATGAGGACGCCAACAGTATAGAACTGGATCCGTCCACAAAGCATCCGGTGATCGCATTGATGCCGGATCAGGAAAGTGTAGAGGATCTGGGAGGAACACTGAGACTGGGAAGCTATCCTTGTGTTCTTGCGGACGGTTCCAGAGCATATGGGCTTTTCGGGAAAAAAGAGATCCAGGAACGGCACAGACACCGCTATGAAGTGAATAACGCCTTTCGGGAAGAACTTTCTCAGAAGGGCATGAATATAGCGGGAACATCTCCGGACGGGCACATTGTGGAGATGATCGAGATCAAGGATCACCCGTTTTTTGAAGGAACCCAGGGACATCCGGAATTTAAGTCACGGCCTAACCATGCGCACCCGCTGTTTCGGGGATTTGTAGGCGCTGCCGTGGCATATCGGAGAGAAAGAGCAGGAGAGAAAGGATGAAAAGGATGAAAGAAGCGAGGAGAGAAGTCCAGGGGCTTTACCGTCCCGAGTTTGAACATGATAACTGCGGCATCGGAGCAGTTGTAAATATAAAAGGAAAAAAGACTCATGATACAGTGGCAAACGCGCTGAAGATCGTAGAACGTTTGGAGCACAGAGCCGGAAAGGATGCGGAAGGAAAAACAGGAGACGGAGTGGGTATCCTTCTTCAGATTTCCCATAAATTCTTCAAAAAAGCC
>DWVA01000037.1 GCA_019120475.1 Candidatus Blautia intestinipullorum
AAACATTGACGTTTTCCAGACTGATGAAAATTACAAGGCTTTATACGAGCAGCTCAGTAATTACGGACATCCAAGACCGAAGACGCCTGTTTATCCTCAGGTAAGCACATCCTTCCAGGAAGTTCTGGAAAGTGTCGCCTTGGGCGGAAAGGATACGGATACCGAGCTTGACAAAGCTGTGGAACGAATCAATGCAAAACTGGAACGATATACGAGGGAATAGAGAATGAAAAGAAAAAATTCAATAATGGGAATGGCGTTTTTTGGGCCTGCGCTGGTGCTGCTGACGCTGTTTTTGTTCCTGCCGATGCTTCTTACTCTGGGGTTCAGTTTTACGGACTATTTCGCGCTGAACCCGGAATTGACACATTTTGTCGGGCTGGAAAATTATATAAATATTTTTAAAGACGACCTGTTTGTACAGTCATTTTTAAATACAGTAAAATTTGTAATCATCATTGTGCCTCTGCAGTGCGGCGGAGCTTTGCTTCTGGCGCTTGCCATCAACAGGGCAGCTCATTGCAAAAAATATTTCAAGGTGGCCTTTTTTGTACCTGTGGTTATGTCCCTGGCAGTAGTATCTACTCTCTGGATGCAGATATATAGCCCGGAGGGAATCCTGAATACTTTGCTGGCGCATATCGGGATCGACACCCAGCCGTTTATTCACAGTGCCGGTCAGGCGCTTCCTTCTATAGCCATTATGAGTGTGTGGCAGGGTGTCGGATATCAGATGATCATTTTTCTCGGCGGTCTGCAGAATATCAATCCTGCTCTTTATGAGGCTGCGGAGATGGATCATGCAAGCGCATGGCAGAAATTTAAGGATATCACACTTCCGGAACTGAAGCCTTTATGCATCTTTGTATTCATCACAGTTACAATCGGAGCCTTCCGTATGCTGGTGCAGCCAATGGTTATGACCGGCGGAGGTCCGGATCATTCCACCTACACCATTGTATATGACATTTATGAAACAGGTACTGTCAACTGGGAAATGGGACTGGCGTCTACAATGGCGATTGTGTTTACAATATTTGTAGTTATTCTGACGATCATACAGAACACACTGACAAAAGACAAGGAGGGAAGAAAACATGTTCACAAAAAAGCAAAGACGGATTAACTGGATTTTGGTGGCTGTGCTGCTGATTCTCTCCATTTTCTTTCTTTTTCCGGTGATCTGGATGCTTGCGAACTCTTTTAAGCCGGATGCAGCTATTACAGCAGACATGAATTCTATTGCGGCCTTTATTCCTCCGGCACCTGGCGGAAATTTCTTTGACAACTATGTATCCATCATCACAGATACAAATTTTCTGCGTTACATGGCAAATACGCTGCTGTACGCGGCGATCCTGATCGTGCTGAGTGTCGTTGTAAACGGCCTTGCCGGATATGCGCTGGCAAAAATCAGATTTCCTTTTCGGGATCAATGGCTGATGCTGATCGTAATGCTTCTGATCGTTCCTACAGAGACTGTTATCACCATCCACTTTCTGATCATAGCCAAAGCAGGGCTTTTGAACACTATCGTCGGATATATTTTGCCGCTGATCGTGAATCCATTCAATATTTTCCTGTTCCGTCAGGTGTTTGTAAGCCTTCCGGATGATGTATACGAAGCCGCCCAGCTGGATTACTGCGGACCGGTAAAATATTTCTTTACTATGGTCCTTCCGATGTCAAAGACTGTTGTGGCGACTGTCAGCGTATTTACATTCCTGAACGTATGGAACGATTACCTCTGGCCGTCACTGGTATTTACCTCCAGTGATCTTCTGACAGCGCAGATCGGCCTGAATTCTATTACATCAAACGAAAATACAACAATGGGACAGACTCTTGCAGTCATTACTCTTGTCACCATACCGGTGATCATTATCTACTCTCTGTTTTCCAAACAGATAGTGGAAGGCGTAACATCAACAGGATCAAAGGAAGGATAAAGAGATGAGTTTTATAGAATTTAAAAACGTATGTAAAATGTACCCTGGTTCAAAAGTGAATACAGTAGATAATTTTAATCTGAATATCGAAGAAAAAGAATTCATTGCTTTCGTCGGCCCTTCCGGCTGCGGCAAATCTACCACTCTCCGTATGATCGCGGGATTTGAAGAAATTACGGGAGGAGAACTTTATATAGACGGAAAAAAAGTCAACGATGTTGCCCCCAGAGACAGGGGAATCGCCATGGTTTTCCAGAACTACGCACTGTACCCTCACATGACTGTGGAAAAGAATATTGGATATGGCCTGAAAAATATGAAAATGCCAGCGGCAGAGATCAAGAAAAAGGTGGATTGGGCGATCCAGATTCTAGGACTGGAAGAATACCGTAACCGGAAACCGAAAAACCTCTCCGGCGGCCAGCGTCAGAGAGTGGCGCTCGGACGGGCTATTGTGAAAAACCAGAAGCTGTTTCTTATGGACGAACCGCTTTCCAATCTTGACGCAAAGCTCCGTGTAAGTATGAGGACAGAGATCAGCAAGCTGCATCGTGAGCTTGGAGCAACTACAATTTATGTTACTCACGACCAGGTAGAAGCCATGACAATGGCAGACAGGATCGTGATCATGAAAGACGGCGTTATCCAGCAGGTAGGGAGACCAATGGAGCTTTATGATCATCCCGTAAATCAGTTTGTGGCGGGCTTTATCGGATCTCCGCAGATGAATTTCTTTGATGTGACAGTGGAAGGCAGTACAGTCCGGTTTGCAGACGGCGGACACCTTATCTTATCCGGCGAAACAGTGGAAAAACTGAGAGGACATAATGGTGAAATGACACTGGGTATCCGCGGAGAGGATATTAAAATCGTAGGACACGGCGAAGAAAAAGATAAAGCGGACCGGCAGACGGCGGTGATCACAGATACAGAAGTTATGGGAAATGAAAACAATCTGTATTTTACTTTCGGCAAGAGCCAGGCGGTGGCCCGTGTGTCAAAATATGAGATCGCTCAGATCGGAGACCAGATCAGTTTTGAATTTATTCCGTCAAAGATCCATTTCTTTGATAAGGACACAGGTGTGAACTATATGGAACAGTAACCATGGAGGCAAAATGAAGAGGCAGAAATTACATTTAAAAGCACCGGACAATTGGGTAAACGATCCAAACGGATTTATCTATTATAAAGGTTATTATCATTTATTTTACCAGTATTTTCCGTATGCGCCCCGCTGGGGAACCATGCACTGGGGACATGCGGTAAGTAAAGATCTGGTATCCTGGGAGCACAAAGGACTGGCGCTTTATCCT
>DWVA01000270.1 GCA_019120475.1 Candidatus Blautia intestinipullorum
ATTGAAATTTCCGAATAGGGGAAAACTGTCGGTTTCTGGAAATATATAGTTGAAAATCAGCAGGCAGTCTGGTATACTGAACCGGAATAAGGGAGTAGTCAGTACCGGCCGGGATATACGCCGTCAGGGACAGTCCGGAAAAATGGATCAGTCCGTCTGTGACGTGTGTTCCCCTGTATGCTGAAAAAGTAAGGTATGATGATGTCAACATTCTGGATAGATTCCTGGCTTCATCTGAAATGACGAGACTTATCCGCCTCAGGCGGATAGTCTCGTTTTTGCGTTCTACGGGGAACGAGGAATGGGATTCAGGGAGTTGGAAAGGACTGCTCTCCGGAACAAATGACAATACGGAGGAATGAATGATGGGATTATGGGAACTTTTCATAGTGGCTGTGGGACTTTCCATGGACGCCTTTTCGGTTGCTGTCTGTAAAGGGCTTTCTGTCTGTCAGGTGAAGAAAAAGCATGTGCTGACAGCGGGAATTTATTTCGGGGCTTTTCAGGCTCTGATGCCTTCCATAGGCTACCTCCTGGGGACGGGATTCCAGTCGCAGATCCAGGCTGTTGACCACTGGATCGCTTTTATCCTGCTGTCGCTGATCGGAATCAATATGATCCGGGAGTCCAGAGGAGAGGCGGAAAGTCTTGACGATTCTTTTACACCCGGGGCGATGCTCCCTCTTGCGGTGGCTACCAGTATTGACGCTCTTGCCGTGGGAGTGACCTTTGCTTTTCTGAAAGTCAGGATCGTGCCGGCGGTAAGCTTCATCGGAATTGTGACTTTTGTTATTTCCTGTGCGGGAGTGCTGATCGGAAACCGTTTTGGAGCAAAATATAAATCAAAGGCGGAACTGGTAGGAGGCGCGGTCCTTGTATGCATGGGAGTGAAGATTCTGGTGGAACATCTGTTTTTCAGCTGACAGATAGAAATTATTTCATTTTTTTGTACAATTTTTGTGAAAGAGAACAATTGACAATTTTATCACAGTGATGCTATAATGCGGGAAAGTTAAAAACTTTATTTTACGGACAAAGATGTCGGAAAGATATCTTTGTCCGTTTTTTTTGCAGGAAAAGGAGGAAAAATATGCGATTAACCCCAAAGGAACAGGAAAAACTTATGCTTCATATGGCCGGAAATCTGGCAAAGGAACGAAAAGACAGGGGCCTGAAGCTGAATTATGTGGAGGCAGTGGCATATATCAGTTCAGAGCTTCTGGAGCTGGCAAGAGACGGAAAAGAAGTTGTGGAACTGATGCAGCTGGGCACAAAGATGCTTACGAAAGAGGATGTCATGGACGGAGTGGCGGATATGGTGCATGAGGTGCAGGTAGAAGCTACTTTTCCGGACGGAACGAAGCTTGTAACGGTACATAACCCCATTCAGTAAGGAGGCAGAAGGATGAAAATAGGAGAAATTATTCCAATGGATAGAGAGATCACATTGAACGAGGGAAAGCCGGTGGTGACGATTTCTGTGGCGAACGTAGGAGACCGTCCTGTACAGGTGGGTTCCCACTTTCACTTCTTTGAGGTAAACCGCTGCCTGAAATTTGACCGGGAAAAAGCATATGGCTTTCATCTGGATATTCCGTCCGGTACTTCCGTGAGGTTCGAGCCCGGAGAGGAAAAAGAGGTGCAGCTTACCGCCATCGGCGGCACGAAACGCGTATTCGGATTCAACGACCTGACCTGCTCGCAGATTTCAGAGGTGGATAAAAAGGCTGCTCTGGAGAATGCGGCAAGGAAAGGATTTCTTGCAGAATAAGGAGGCAAATATGAGTGTAAAAATATCTGGTGAAAAATATGCAATGATGTATGGCCCAACAGTCGGAGACAAGGTGCGGCTTGCAGATACAGACCTGGTGATCGAAGTAGAAAAAGATTATACGACTTATGGCGATGAGATTAAATTTGGCGGAGGAAAGACCATTCGGGACGGTATGGGGCAGTCTGTAAAGACAACAAGCGCTGACGGAGACCTGGATCTTGTTATTACAAATGCTCTGATCGTGGACAGTACCGGAATCATCAAGGCAGATATAGGGATCAAGGACGGAAAGATCCGGGGAATCGGAAAAGCCGGAAATCCCAGCGTCATGGACGGAGTTACCCCCGGAATGACCGTGGGTGCTTCCACAGAGGCTCTGGCCGGAGAGGGAATGATCGTGACGGCAGGCGGTATTGATACCCATATTCATTTTATCTGTCCCCAGCAGATCGACTGTGCTCTTTATTCCGGAGTGACGACAATGATCGGAGGCGGAACCGGTCCTGCAGACGGCACAAACGCCACCACCTGTACTCCCGGTCCATGGAATCTGGAGATGATGCTGCGGGCGGCAGATGAGTATCCCATGAATCTGGGCTTTCTGGGAAAAGGCAACTGCTCGGATGAGAGACCGCTTATCGAACAGGTAAAGGCAGGAGCCATGGGACTGAAGATCCATGAGGACTGGGGTTCCACGCCGGCAGTCATCGATCACTGCCTGAATGTGGCGGACGAGTACGATGTGCAGGTGGCGATCCACACCGATACGCTGAACGAAGGCGGCTGTGTGGAGGATACGATCCACGCGATAGGCGGAAGAACCATTCATACCTATCATACAGAGGGAGCCGGCGGAGGACATGCGCCGGACATCATCAAGGCAGCTTCCACCCCGAATATTCTTCCCTCATCTACAAACCCCACTATGCCGTTTACAGTGAATACTCTGGATGAGCATCTGGATATGCTGATGGTCTGCCATCATCTTGATAAGAAGATCCCGGAGGATGTGGCTTTTGCAGACTCCCGTATCCGTCCGGAAACCATTGCGGCAGAGGACGTTCTTCACGATATGGGCGTATTCAGTATGATGAGTTCCGATTCCCAGGCAATGGGCCGTATCGGAGAGGTGATCACCCGTACCTGGCAGACGGCAAGCAAAATGAAGGAAGAGCGCGGCGCTCTGCCGGAGGATAAAGGACATGGGAATGACAATTTCCGGGTAAAGAGATATATATCCAAATATACCATCAATCCAGCGATCACCCATGGGATTTCCAAATATGTAGGTTCTGTGGAGCCAGGCAAACTGGCCGATCTTGTTCTCTGGAATCCGGCGTTTTTCGGCGTGAAACCGGATATGGTCATCAAGGGCGGCATGATCATCGCTTCTAAGATGGGCGACGCCAACGCTTCGATTCCTACCACGCAGCCGGTACTTTATCAGCCAATGTTCGCCGCTCACGGAAGAGCGAAATATGCGTCCTGCCTGACCTTCGTTTCCAAGGCGGCTATGGAAGAACATGTAAAAGAAAAATACGGCCTGGAGAAAAAAGTAGTTCCGGTGGAAAACTGCAGGAACATAGGCAAAAAGGATATGGTGTACAACGATAAGACCCCGGAGATCACAGTAGATCCGGAGACCTACGAGGTAAAGGCGGACGGGGAGACGCTTACATCAAAACCGGCGAAGAAGCTTCCGCTTACCCAGTTATACAACCTGTTTTGATGGATATTTCTGATTCTATTAAGAGAGGTAAACGGCATAAATTGCTGTCATTAAAATTGAATTAAGGAGAGGATGAGATGTTAGGCGTTTGTTTATTATTTGTGGGGATCGTGCTGATCAATAACGGCATGTGCAATTTTTATAAGGTGGACGGCAGATCCCTGGCGGTGATGAATATTTTTACAGGCGGTCTTTCCCTGTTTATCAATTTTGTAAATCTTGTACAGGGTAATTACTATGCTGCCGGGACAGGACTTCTGTTCTGTTTTACTTATCTGTTTGTGGCGGTCAATAATATTTTCGGACTCAGTTCCATTCCTTTCGCCTGGTTTTCTACTTTTGTGGCAGTGAACGCGGTGATCTGCGGAACTCTGGAGGGATTTGCCGGAATACCGGCTCTCGGTATTCAGCCCGATATCCGCTGGGCGGGAATCTGGTATCTTTGGGCGATCCTTTGGGGCACTTCCTTTGTGGAGGATATCATGGGGAAAAAACTTGGAAAATTCGTTCCGGCGCTGCAGGTGTTTGAGGGCGTTGTGACAGCATGGATCCCCGGCCTTCTGATGATGACCGGAAACTGGTAAAATTTAAGTCCGCGGGAAAAAGGTGGAGGAAAATCGCAGCACCGGTACACAGGCGGAACGGCGTGCTGTCCGCTGTATACCGGTGCTGTCAGGATACATAGAACAAAAGGAGAGCACAATGATCTGTGAAAAAATTCTGGGAAAAGTGACTGATGGGAAATTTAAAGGGAAAAA
The DNA here is from genome assembly GCA_019120475.1 of Candidatus Blautia intestinipullorum. Lineage (GTDB taxonomy): Bacteria > Bacillota > Clostridia > Lachnospirales > Lachnospiraceae > Blautia_A > Blautia_A intestinipullorum. Next base: position 4,262 of record DWVA01000270.1, read on the forward strand.
AGTGGACTATGTGGACATCTTCTGGGACGAGGCATTTAAGAAGCTGCACAGAAAAACGTCCGGAAACGGTGTGGAGATTGGTATCCGTCTGGATGACTCTGTGCTTACAAAAGGACTGAACCAGGATGATGTGCTGGCGGTGGAAGGAGATACGGTATTTGCTGTGCGGATCCCTCCCTGCGAATGTCTGATCGTCCGTATTGATCCCCATCACCCGGAAATGACGGCGAAGGTGTGTTACGAGATCGGGAACCGCCATGCGCCGCTGTTCTGGGGAAAAGAAGAGGGAACTTTCATCACGCCGTACAATGAACCTATGCGGGTGATGCTGGAAAAACTTCACGGTGTGTCCGCAGAAGTGGCGGAGGTGCAGCTTGATTTTGACCGGCGGATTTCCGCCTCCGTACATTCCCATACACACTGATCCTGAATTCTGCAGTCAGGAGCGCTGGAGAGGCAGAGTACTGCAGAACATGAAGGCGGCAGAGCCGGGGATATTGCAGAGTCAGGAGTGCGGCAGAACAGGGGAATGCAGGAGTCAGAGTACTGCAGAACACGAAGTGCAGCAGAGCCCGGAAAAATGGATTCGCCGGGTTCTCTGAACAGAAGGGGTTCTGACTAGGCTCTGAAATGTTTTATCCGGCAAAAAGGAAAGTACCATGACGAATGAGAAACGGGAGGATCTGGATATGACAGATGGAATTTCAAAATTTCTGCTTCTGCAGGTAAACGACGCTTTATTTCCCATCGGGGGCTATTCCCATTCCTATGGACTGGAAACCTATATCCAGAAGGGGATTGTGAAGGATGCGGACAGTGCAGGGGAGTTTATCAGGAAACGCCTTCAGTACAATTTCTTTTATAATGAATTTTTTGCTGTCCGTCTGGCCTGGGAATACGCAGCAGAAGGGGATCTGAAGGCGGTTGCCGGCCTGGAAGCCGTTATGGAGGCAGGGAAGATTCCAAGAGAAACAAGAGAGGCGAGCCGGAAGCTGGGAGCGCGTTTTGTGAAAACACTTTCCGGGATTTCTGTTTCCTTTAAAAATGAGATGTTTTCCCGGTACAGGGAAATGCGGAAGGGAAAAAGCACACATCATGCCGTGGCTTACGGAGTGTTCTGCCAGTCGGCGGGAATTACAGAACAGGACTGCCTGGAGCATTTTCTGTACGCGCAGACCTCCGCTATGGTGACCAATTGCGTAAAGACTGTTCCATTGAGCCAGTCGGCGGGACAGAAGCTTCTGGCGGAAACCTACGGGCTTCTGGAAACAATGGCAGGGGAGATCCGGGAAATCTCCACAGACTGGCTTGGGCTTTCCGGACCGGGTTTCGATCTTCGGTGCATGCAGCATGAAGGGCTGTATTCCAGGATTTACATGTCCTGAAGGCGGAGAAAATATACAATGGAATGCTTTGCATAACAGTATGGGCGTATCGTTTTGTCAGAAAAAAATATAGGAAAAGAGGATAAGGAAATGTCATATGTAAAAATCGGTGTGGCGGGTCCGGTGGGTTCCGGAAAAACCGCTCTTATAGAATGTCTTACCAGAAAGATGGCTTCCGAATACAGTATCGGAGTTATTACAAATGATATCTATACAAAGGAGGACGCGGAATTTTTATGCAAAAATTCGGTTCTTCCAAGAGAGAGGATCATCGGCGTGGAAACAGGGGGATGCCCTCATACCGCAATCCGAGAGGATGCTTCCATGAATCTGGAGGCGGTAGATGAGATGATGGAAAAATTTCCGGATATACAGCTTTTATTCATCGAGAGCGGAGGAGACAATCTTTCCGCCACATTCAGTCCGGAACTGGTGGACGCGACCATTTTTGTCATTGACGTTGCCGAGGGAGACAAAATCCCCAGAAAAGGAGGCCCGGGAATTACAAAATCCGATCTTCTTGTGATCAATAAGATCGACCTGGCACCCTATGTAGGAGCCGATTTATCGGTAATGGACCGGGATTCACGGAAAATGCGGGGAGACCGGCCGTTTCTGTTTACGAATATCCGGGCCCAGGACGGAACAGACAAAGTGATCGAGTGGATTAAGAAAAATGTTCTTCTGGAAGGTTGTTGAGAGTGAGCGCAGAGAATAAATTCGGAAAAAAATCTCAAGTCAGGCTGGAGACAGAGCTCCGGGACGGGAAAGTGATCCTGAGCGACGTGTATTTTACAGCGCCATTCAAGGTGATGCTGCCGTTTTATGTGCGGCCGGATTATATGCAGGTAATGGTGCTTTCCGCCTCTGCCGGGATCATGGAGGGAGACGATCAGGAGTTTGACCTCCATATAAAAGAAAACACCAGCATGGAGTATCTTTCCCAGGCATATGAAAAAATACATAAAATGAAAGAAGGCATGGCCCGGCGCCATACGAAGATTGTGGTGGAACCGGGAGCGTATCTGAAATATGCGCCTCTGCCCACGATTCCATTTAAGGATTCCGCATTCGAGAATTCTCTTGATATCCGTCTGAAAGACCGTACTTCCCGGCTTTTGTTTCAGGAAATACTTTCCTGCGGACGGGCCGCCAGAGGAGAAGCTTTTGCCTATCGATTTTATCACAACCGGGTATCTGTTTATCAGAATGAAGAGCTGATTTATCTGGACAATACAAGATATGATCCAAAACTGTTCCAAATGGAAGGTCTGGGGATGTATGAGGGATTTACCCACCTTCTGAACCTGGTATTCTTTCATATTGAAAAATCCGAAGACTGGATGGGCCAGGTACGTGACCTTCTGGATGAAAGAGAAGATATAGAGGGCGGAGTTACCCGTATTTCCAACGGAGATGCCGCTGTGCGCATTCTGGGAAGGAGTGCGGAGGCGCTTCTGAAAATTTCGGAGGATATCCAAAATCTGCGTGAGGTGTAAGGCAGATGACAAGAGTATCAAAAAACTTCAAAAACATGGAAAAAACCTGTTGACAGGAGATAGCAGCTATAGTACAATTACTCAATGTGACATAGTGCGATGACTCCTGAGCCAAAGCCCCGGCGAAGGTGTTTTTATCAGCGGTTTCGGACATTTCCGCAGTAATAATTTGCACTGATCACCAGGAATTATTCACTATCGCGGAGATCCGCGGTTGGACAAAATATCGTTGATAAATAACAGGAGGTAAGACCATGCAGACTTATATGGCTAATCCAGATAAAATCGAAAGAAAATGGTATGTAGTTGATGCAGAAGGCTGTACACTTGGCCGTCTGGCATCCGGCGTTGCAAGCGTTTTAAGAGGAAAAAACAAACCTCAGTTTACACCTCATGTAGACACAGGCGATTATGTGATCGTTGTAAACGCTGATAAAGTAAAAGTTACTGGAAAGAAATTAGACCAGAAGATCTACTATCGTCACTCTGAATATGTGGGAGGTATGAAAGAGACCACATTAAGAGAAATGATGGCTAAGAAACCGGAAAAGGTGATTGAGCTGGCAGTAAAGGGAATGCTTCCGAAAGGACCTCTGGGAAGAACTATGTATAAGAAACTTTTCGTTTATGCAGGACCGGAGCACAAGCACGAAGCTCAGAAACCGGAAGTCTTAACATTTTAATGAGGAGGTAGGAGACATTGGCTAGCGCAAAATACTATGGAACAGGAAGAAGAAAAAAATCAATCGCAAGAGTTTACCTTACACCTGGTACAGGCAAAATTACAATCAATAAAAGAGATATTGATGATTACTTCGGATTAGAGACTCTGAAAGTGATCGTTCGTCAGCCGCTGGTTGCTACTGAGACAGACGGTAAATTTGATATCCTTGTCAATGTAAAAGGTGGCGGATATACAGGACAGGCAGGCGCTATCAGACATGGCGTTGCAAGAGCACTTCTGGAAGCAGACGCTGAATACAGACCGGTTCTCAAGGCTGCAGGTTATCTGACCCGTGACCCGAGAATGAAAGAACGTAAGAAATACGGCCTCAAGGCTGCCCGTCGCGCTCCGCAGTTC
>DWVA01000271.1 GCA_019120475.1 Candidatus Blautia intestinipullorum
AAAGGCGAAGCCGCAAAGGTTGCTGTCCGCAATATCCGCCGCGACGCCAACGACGCTTTTAAGAAGCTGGTAAAACAGGATGTGTCTGAGGACGAAGTGAAAGATCTCAGCGATGAGGTTCAGAAGCTGACAGATAAGTATATGAAAGATATCGAAGCGGCAGTTGAGAAAAAATCAAAAGAGATCCTGACTGTATAAGAGGGAACGGACAAGAAGGAGAGCCATGAAACAGAGGGCTCTCCTTCTATTGCAGAGTATGCGGAAAGCCCCGGCTTTCCAGAGAAGAGAGGGAATCTTATATGAAAGTACCGAATCATATTGCCATTATTCTGGACGGCAACGGACGCTGGGCCAAGGCAAAAGGAATGCCGAGAGGCTACGGCCATGTAAAGGGATGCGCCAATCTGGAGTCCATCTGCGACGATATTAAGGATCTGGGCGTAAAATATCTGACGGTCTATGCCTTTTCCACAGAAAACTGGAAACGTTCCAGAGAGGAAGTGGAGGGGCTGATGAAGCTGTTTCGCAGTTACCTTAAAAAGTGTATACGGAGCGCTGAAAAAAATAAAATGCGGGTAAAGGTGATCGGCGATATCTCCGCTTTTGACAGTGATATCCAGGAGAAAATACATCGTCTGGAAGACTTTTCCAAGGATTACGACGAACTGTTTTTCCAGATTGCCCTTAATTACGGAAGCAGAGATGAAATTGTCAGGGGCGTGCGCCGTCTGGCCCAGGATGCTGTAGACGGCAAGCTGAAGCCGGAAGAGATCGACGAACATGTTTTTGAGAATTATCTGGATACTGCCGGGATCCCTGATCCGGATCTTCTAATCCGTACCAGCGGAGAACAGAGGCTTTCCAATTATCTTTTGTGGCAGCTTGCCTATACGGAATTTTATTTTACTGATGTGGCGTGGCCGGATTTCCATAAACCGGAACTCCTGAAGGCCATTGAGAAATATAATGAAAGAGACCGTAGATACGGAGGAGTGAAGGAGGAGTAGAAAAGATGTTCAAGACAAGGCTCTTAAGCGGGATCCTGCTGGTGGCGGCGGCGCTTCTGACGATCATAAGCGGGGGAGCTGTCCTGCTGACTGTGCTTCTTTGCGTTTCCTTTATAGGCGCGATGGAACTGTACCGGGCCATGGGAGTGCATAAGGAGGGATACGGGCTTCTGGAAACGGCGGCTTATCTGGGAATCCTTCTGTACTATGGCGGAATAGTCCTGGATTTTGAAAGGTACGGGATGATGGCTGTGATCCTGACCCTTGTACTCCTGATGTTTGTCTACGTGTTTACTTATCCGAAATATGAGGCTTCCCAGGTTATGGCGGCAGCCTTTGGCGTTCTGTATGTAGGCGTTATGCTGTCCTTTATCTTCCTTACAAGGAATCTTCCGTCAGGAAAATATATCGTATGGCTTATTTTCATCTGTTCCTGGGGCTGCGACACCTGCGCTTACTGTGTGGGAATGCTGATCGGAAAACATAAAATGGCGCCTGTGCTGAGCCCGAAAAAATCCATAGAGGGGGCTGTAGGAGGCGTTGTTGGAGCAGCGGCTCTGGGCGCGGTTTATGCAGCGGTATTTCATGAACCGGCGGCGGAATATGCCGTTATCTGCGCCATAGGCGCTCTGATATCCATGGTGGGCGATCTTGCCGCTTCGGCTATAAAACGAAATCAGGGCATCAAGGACTACGGAAAGCTGATCCCGGGCCACGGAGGGATCCTGGACCGGTTTGACAGCGTGATCTTTACGGCTCCTGTGATCTATTACATGTCGCTGTTTCTTCTGGCGAGATAGCAAAGGGGAGGTTTTTTCATGAAAAAAATAGCAATTTTAGGTTCCACCGGATCCATTGGGACACAGACGCTGGATGTGGTGCGTTCCAACGGAGATATTGAAGTCCTGGGAATCAGCGCGGGAAAAAACATTGAGAAACTTGAGGAGCAGATCAGGGAGTTTTCTCCGAAGCTGGCCGCTGTGTGGGACGAAGAGAAAGCCAGGGAACTGGCGGTAAGGACAAAAGATACGAATACCCGTATCCTGGCGGGAATGGACGGACTTCTGGAACTGGCGTCTATGGAGGGAACGGAGATCCTGGTGACGGCCATTGTGGGAATGCTGGGTATCCGGCCTACCATCGAGGCAATCCGGGCAGGAAAGGATATTGCTCTTGCAAATAAGGAGACGCTTGTTACGGCAGGACACCTGATCATGCCTATGGCGAAGGAATACGGAGTGAGGATTCTTCCTGTAGACAGTGAGCACAGCGCGATCTTTCAGGCGCTGAATGGAGAGTCACGCAAAGAAATACATAAGCTTCTGATCACTGCCTCAGGCGGCCCCTTCCGCGGGAAAAAGCGGAAAGATCTGGAAAAGGCAACGCTTCAGGATACGCTGAAGCATCCCAACTGGGTAATGGGACAGAAGATCACGGTAGATTCCGCGACCCTTGTCAATAAAGGTCTGGAAGTTATGGAGGCAAGATGGCTGTTTGACGTAACTCTGGATCAGATCCAGGTTGTGGTGCAGCCCCAGAGTGTGATCCATTCCATGGTGGAATTTGAGGACGGCGGGATCATCGCCCAGCTTGGAACGCCGGATATGCGCCTTCCTATCCAGTACGCTCTTTACTATCCGCACAGAAGATATCTTGAGGGAGAAAGGCTTGATTTCGCAAAGCTGGGCAGCATCACCTTTGAGGAGCCGGATATGGAGACGTTCCTCGGGCTTCCCATGGCTATCCGCGCCGCAGAGGAAGGCGGTTCCATGCCGACTGTGTTTAATGCTTCCAACGAGCTGGCGGTAAAGAAATTTCTTCAGCAGAAAATCGGCTTTCTGGATATTTACGAGATTATCGGGCAGTCTATGGAGAGACATAAGAAAATAGAAAATCCGGATCTAGATGAAATTCTGGCAGTAGAGAACGAGACTTATCAGTGGATTGAAAGCAGGTGGTAGATTGAAGATTCTAATTGCAGTGATCATATTCAGCGCAATTATTCTGATACATGAACTGGGGCATTTTCTTCTGGCAAAGAAAAACGGGATCGTGGTAACGGAGTTTTCTCTCGGAATGGGTCCAAGACTTATCAGTACGGAAAAAGGCGGAACGCGGTATTCGATCAAACTGCTTCCCATCGGGGGCTCCTGTGCCATGCTGGGAGAGGATACTGCGGAAGAGGAACTGCCGGGGACGTTCAACGCGGCTCCCGTATGGGGAAGAATATCCGTGGTGGCGGCAGGTCCGGTGTTCAATTTTATTTTAGCTTTTATCCTTTCCGTGATCATTACCGGATTTGTAGGATACGACCCGGCGGAGATCATGGAGGTGACGAAAGGTTCCACAGCGGAGGATGCCGGGCTTCAGAAAGGCGACGTTATTACGGAATACAACGGATACCATATTGATGTGGCCCGGGATCTTTATGTATATACCTATCTGAATCAGCTTAGGGAGGAGCCGGTCACGATTTCTGTAGACCGTGACGGAGAGGAAAAAACGGTTACGTTTATGCCGGATGTGGAGGTCAGCTACCTTCTTGGCTTTAACCGATCAGACGCAAACTCTATGGAAGTGGAGTCTCTGATAGACGGAATGCCTCTCCAGGAGGCCGGACTTCAGGAGGGCGATGTGATCACTTCGGTGAATGGTACGCCGACGCCGGACGGAGCGGCTTATGAAGCTTATATCGAAAAACATCCGCTGTCTGACCAGCCGGTGGAGATCACTTATGAAAGAAACGGGAAAGAATATACGGCGGAGATCACGCCCAGAGAATACCGGACGCCAAGCCTTGGATTTTCCTATAATATGGGATATACGAAGGCAGAGGGCCTTGGGGTATTGAAATACGGCGCTCTGGACGTAAAATATATGATACGGACTACGATCCTGAGCCTGAAGGAGCTTGTGACAGGCGGTCTGGGGGTAAAAGATCTCAGCGGTCCTGTAGGTGTGGTTGACGCTATCGGAACTGCCTACGAGGAAAGCAGGGACGAAGGGGCGCTGATGGTATGGATGAATCTTCTGAATATGGCTGTGCTGCTGTCTGCGAATCTGGGAGTGATGAACCTTCTTCCTCTTCCGGCTCTGGATGGCGGAAGGCTGGTATTCCTTTTGCTGGAGGCGGTCCGCCGAAAGCCTGTAAACCGGGAAGTGGAAGGAATGATCCATTTTGCGGGACTTATGGTCCTGATGGTTTTAATGGTAGTAGTCATGTACAACGATATTCTGAAGATTTTCTGAAAAGAAGGATCAGATTCGCTGTAACGGAAAGATGTGTGAGAAAATGAAAAGAAGATACCGCAGGACTGCTGCGGCAGCGGCGGCTCTGGTGCTCGTTGGAGGCATCGGAGCTGCTTCTTATTATCAGAAACAGCAGGAAACGTTCCGACAGGAACAGGAGGCGCAGCAGGAAAAAGAAGAACAACAGAAACAGCAGGAGGAACTCCGCCGGGAACAGATCCGAAAGGCCGCAGAACAGGAAGAAAAACAAAAAGCGGAAAAAGCAAGGGAGGAAGAACGGCAGAGGCAGGAGGCGGCGGAGAGGATGAACAGGATTCAGCAAGGCCTGGAATCTCTTTATGACGCTTCGGCAGATTCCGTGGCGATGAATACCGGAAAAAACAGGAAAATTTTTCAGGATGTCCAGAATGAAATGTGGAAGCTGCCGGATTCCTGCAAATCTCAGCTCAAGGAATATCAAAAGGTTATCGACCGTATTTCTGATGCGTGGAATTACAAAAACGATCAATGGAATTATGAGACAAGCACTTTGAAGGTTTCTGTAGAGCTGAAGCAGACAGAATATACAAAATACTGGGTATGTCATGTGCAGACTTTCAGCCCGGCGCAGCTTTGTTCCGCTCTCTGCGGAGGAACCTACGGGAATCCCAGAAAGAAAACTTCGGAAGAGACGGCTGAACATAACGGGGTGATCGGGGTAAACGGAAGCGGCTTTTCATATTCTACAGGCGTACCCGCTCCGGGAAAGACAATGATCAAAAACGGAAAAATATATAATGACGTTTACTCCAATGGAAATATCTTCTGTATCACAAAAGACGGAGGAATGTTTACCGCGGCGGCGGGGATGACGGCGGAAGGCATGCTGAACAGAGGCGTGAAGGATACCTATTGTTTTGGCCCTACGCTGGTAGAAAACGGTGCGGCGTATGAAATATCCGGGGAGTTTCGCCAGTCAGGGCGCTATCAGAGGACAGCAGTTGGAATGGTAAATCCAGGAAATTATTATCTTGTGGTAGTAGACGGAAAAGGTGCGGGAGGATCCCAGGGAATGACATATCAGGAGCTGCAGCAGGTTTTTCTGGATCTGGGGTGTGACTACGCCTACAATCTGGATGGAGGTGGCTCGTCAACGCTGGTGTTTAAAGGACGGGTGCTGAATTCTCTGACAGACGGCGGAGAAGAACGTCCCTGTGGAGATATCCTGTATTTTATTGACGCAGGGGACGGAGGCGAAGGAGACTCCATTATCGTACATGAAGATGAGGCGATGATCCGGCCGCCTTCGGAGTAACGAGGAAGTTTTCGCGTATATTTTTAAAGATCAGTACATACGTTTCTGTAAAGGGCTTTTTCAGGAGAACGGAATGTATCAGACAGATCCATATAGGAGAATTGTGCGGGCGCAGCAGGAACAGGGAGGCAGAGGGCGGCTCCAGGTAACGGTGGTGACAGAGGACGGAGCGAAACCTGTAGAAAACGCACTGGTAAAAATTTCCTATACCGGCGTTCCGGACAGTGTGCAGGAAGAAGTGCGTACAGATTCTTCCGGACAGACCCCGGTGCTGGAGCTTCAGGCCCCTCCGCTGGAATACAGCATGGAACCATCAGAGGAACAGCCTTATGCGGAGTACACTGTCCAGATCCAGGCAGAAGGATATGAGCCGGAAGAAATAGCGGGGACAGAAGTTCTTCCCGATACTCTGGCGCTGCAGCCGGTGCGGCTTCGCG
>DWVA01000272.1 GCA_019120475.1 Candidatus Blautia intestinipullorum
AATAAATAATGTTTTTTCGCAATGCCTAATTATATATTTATCTTATCCACACTTATCCACATGTGGATAATGTGAAGAATATGGAAAACCCTCATAGGGTTTACATAACAACATAAAAAGTGGAAAACAGGGTATGGGGATAGTGTATAACCTTTTCCACGGCGCGAATATTGTAAAATAAAGGGTTTTTTCAACATTATGTGTAAAGAATAATCGAAATTTGTGGATAAATATCCAGGAGAATTATAAGTTATCCACAAGTTATCCACAAAATGTGGATAAACTTACGTCAACTATAATTATCCACATAAGCATGTTGATATAAAAAATCCTTTATTTTTCGCGGTAAATTATGTTTTTTTGCTTGACGAAAAGAGGCTTTATGAATATAATTGAAATGATGTTCTATGAAAATTAATTATCGAAAATAGATAAAGGAGGTGCTTTACCTATGAAAATGACATTTCAGCCGAAAAAAAGATCAAGAGCGAAAGTTCACGGCTTCAGAGCCCGCATGAGCACAAAGGGCGGCCGTAAAGTATTAGCTGCAAGAAGATTAAAAGGAAGAAAGAAATTATCAGCATAAGACCGCAGTTATGTGGTCTTTTCTTCTATAATTTTAAGTTTATCTCTGCAGGAAAAAGCAGAATTGCTGTTTATGTTCCGGAAACAGGAACGTTCTGCAGGAGAAAAAGAAGGAGGATTCTATGAGATATTCAGAGTCCTTGAAGAAAAACAGAGATTTTCAACAGGTATACAGGCATGGAACATCACAGTCAAATCGGTATCTGGTGATGTATGTACTGAAGAATCAGTACAATAAGAATCGTTTGGGAATATCCGTAAGTAAAAAAGTAGGAAATAGTGTGGTACGCCACAGAGTCACCAGGTTGATAAGAGAAAGTTATCGGTTAAATGAAAGCGCATTTGATAAAAGTCTGGATATTGTTGTGATTGCGAGACCATCTGCAAAAGGAAGAAGCTATCAGGAAATTGAAAGCGCGCTTCTGCATCTTGCAGGAAGGCATCACATGGCAGGTGAAAAAAATGAAAAGATTTCTGATTAAAATGATACGTCTCTATCAAAAATATTTATCGCCGATGAAGAGAACGAAATGCCCTTATATTCCCACATGTTCTCAGTATGGTTTGGAGGCAATTGAAAAGTATGGCGCTTTAAAAGGAGGGATTCTCGCTTTATGGCGGATATTAAGATGCAATCCCTTTTCTCATGGAGGATATGATCCGGTGCCGTAATGCCAAAAGAAATGGCAATTGGAGGAAATGAAAATTGGAAATGATATTAGCTACGAAGAGCAGTACGCCGATCATCGGTCAGATTTCTGTTGTAATGGGATGGATCATGAACGGAATCTACAAAGTACTGGACGGATTATTCGGAATTCAGAATCTTGGTCTTTGTATTATTATTTTCAGTATTCTGATCTATCTGTTTATGACTCCTCTGCAGATCAAACAGCAGAAGTTCTCAAAGCTGACTTCTGTTATGCAGCCGGAGCTCCAGAAGATCCAGAAAAAATATCAGGGTAAAAAAGACCAGGCATCTATGCAGAAAATGCAGGAGGAGACTTCTGCCGTTTATCAGAAATATGGAGTTTCGCCCACAGGAAGCTGTGTGCAGCTATTGATACAGCTCCCTATTCTCTGGTCTCTGTGGGATGTTATCCAGAATATTCCCGCCTATGTAGGAAGTGTAAAGAATTTATTTGAGGGACTGGCAACACAGATCATCGGAGTGGGCGGATATACAGATCTGATCCAGAATTTTATTACAGACAATAAAATGACGAGAGTCAAGTTCTTAGTGGAAGACGGAAAGGCAACTGCGGATTCTGTTATTAATTTCCTTTATGCTCTTTCTCCTTCTCAGTGGGATAAGCTTGCGGACATGAGCCAGTTTTCCGGATTTACAGATCTGATCAACAGTACAAAAGATGGAATCCAGGGTATGCAGACCTTCGGAGTCCTGAATATTGCGGAACAGCCATGGAACTATATTAAGACAGGTTCACTGATTCTTGTCATTGCGGCTCTTGCAATTCCTGTTCTTTCCTGGGCAACGCAGATGCTGAACTTAAAGCTGATGCCTCAGGCTGCGGCACAGCAGAATACAGATGACAGCACAGCTAATTCAATGGCGAACTCCATGAAAACCATGAATACGGTCATGCCGATCATGTCTGCCGTATTCTGCTTCACTTTCCCTGTAGGTCTTGGTATTTACTGGATTTCCAGTGCCGTTGTCAGAAGTATCCAGCAGCTTCTCATCAACCGTCATCTGAATAAGATGAATATTGACGATCTGATCAATGAAAATATGAAGAAGATGGATAAGAAGAGAGAAAAGGCTGGTCTTCCTCCTCAGAAAATCACGAATCAGGCTCATCAGAGCGTGAAAAATATCAACAGGATCGAAAAAGGAAACAGCGGTTCCAATGAATCAGAGCGCGCGAAAAAGGTAGAGGAATCTTACCGCAGAGCGTCCGGTGCGAAGCCTGGAAGTATTACGGCTAAGGCGAATATGGTAAGAGACTTTGATGAGAGGAATAAGAAGAAATAGGAAGGAACGGAGGGGTTCACCATGGATGAGTATGTTCAGTTTTCGGCAAAAACAAAGAACGAAGCAATTACAAAAGCATGTATTGAATTAGGCGTATCCAGCGACCAGTTGGATATTCAGGTGATCACGGAAGGCAGTACCGGATTTTTCGGGTTCGGAAGCAAGCCTGCGATCATTAAGGTCCGCAAGCTGAAAGACGCCTCTGAAGAAGAAGAAATTGAGAAAATCGTTGATTCTGTAAAGATTGAATCCTTTAAAGAAGAAAGAAAAAAAGAAGTTCAGAAAACAGCGCAGAAAGCTTCTGTAAAACAGCCTTCAAAGCCTGTAAACAAGCAGGAGCAGAAAGCTGAAAATGTGAAAGAACAGAAGGAAAGCAAAGAAGAAAAGGTACAGAAAGAAAAGCAGCCCAAACCGGTCAAAGAAAAAGCTTCTAAAGAGAAAGCGTCCAGGGAACAGAAGGAAAAGACGCCGAAAGAAAAACCGGTGAAAGCTTCAAAGGAAATCGAGATCATTACAGATCCGGAAGAGATCAAAGATATTGAAAACAGGGCGTTTGTATTTTTGAGAGATATATTTGCTTCCATGGATCTTGGTGAAGTGGAGATCGTTTCAAAATATAATACAAAAGACGGCTGTCTGGAAGTTGACTTTGAAGGGAACGATATGGGAATCCTTATTGGAAAGAGGGGACAGACCCTCGATTCTCTTCAGTATCTTACCAGTCTTGTCGTAAACAAGGGAAAATCTTCTTATATCCGCGTGAAACTGGATACAGAGGATTACAGAAGAAGAAGAAAAGAGACTCTTGAGAATCTTGCGAGAGGGATTGCCTACAAGGTGAAAAAGACAAGGAAGCCCGTAGTGCTTGAACCTATGAATCCCTATGAGAGAAGAATCATTCATTCAGCTCTTCAGGGAAATAAATTTGTAGAAACTATCAGCGAGGGCGAAGAGCCTTATCGTCATGTGGTAGTAAAACTAAAAAGATATTAAAGATCAAAAAGGTTTCGGCGCAGAAATTTTTTCTGATGCCGGAACAGACAGAAAATGTTATTCTAGGTGAAAGCGTGAATAACACGTAGTCAGCGTGTGCTTTTACCGGAATAACATTTTTTATTACATTAAAATAATCCTGTTTTTAAGTTCCAAAAAGGAGTTTATTTATGGAAACAACAATCGCTGCGATTTCCACAGCTATGAGCGCGTCGGGAATCGGAATCGTCCGGATGAGCGGACCGGAGGCCATGGATATTATTTCCAGGATTTACCGTTCAAAAAAAGGAAAAAAGAAAATAAAAGAAGTAAGCAGCCATACTATTCATTACGGATTTATTTATGACGGTGATGAAGTGGTGGATGAAGTCCTGGTGATGATAATGAAGGCGCCCAGGACGTATACAGGAGAAGATACGGTGGAGATAGACTGTCACGGCGGAGTTTATGCCATGAAAAAAGTTCTTGAAACCGTATTAAAAAACGGAGGCCAGATCGCAGAACCCGGAGAGTTTACGAAAAGAGCGTTTTTAAACGGAAGGCTGGATCTTTCTCAGGCCGAAGCGGTTATGGACGTGATCCAGGCAAAAAGCTCCGTGGCTCTGAAAAGTTCTGTAGAACAGCTAAAAGGTTCTGTTCTGCGCGCAGTAAAAGAAATCAGAAGCACGCTTCTTTACCAGATCGCCTATATTGAATCAGCTCTTGACGATCCGGAACACATCAGCCTGGAAGGATATCCGGAGGAGCTGAAAAAGACAGTGGAGGAGCAGAGTGAAAAAGTGGAAAAACTCCTGAAATCCGCAGATGACGGAAGAATGATCCAGGAGGGGATCAAGACGGTTATCCTGGGAAAACCAAATGCGGGAAAATCTTCTCTTCTGAATTTTCTGGTGGGAGAGGACCGGGCTATTGTAACGGACATAGCAGGAACCACAAGAGACACTTTGGAGGAATATATTTCTCTTCACGGAATAAGTCTTCGGATCATAGATACTGCCGGTATCCGGGAGACGGAAGATATTGTGGAAAAAATCGGAGTAGGAAAGGCAAAGAAAATGGCGGAAGATGCGGATCTGATCCTGTATGTGGTGGATTCTTCTCTGCCGCTGGATGAAAATGACAGGGAGATCATGGGACTTCTTTCCGGAAGAAAAAGTATTGTGATATATAATAAAACAGATCTGTCTCCCGTTGTGGATATATCGGAATTAAAGGAGAAAACAGGAAGCCCTGTAATCCCTGTGTCAGTGGTGGAGGAAACCGGTATTACAGAACTGGAAGAAACCATTAAAAAGATGTTTTTCAGGGGTGAGATTTCTTTTGACAATGAAGTTTATATTACAAACGCAAGACATAAGAGAGCCCTTGAGGAAGCTCTGGAAAGTCTGAATATGGTCAGATCCAGTATTGAAGCGGGGATGAGCGAGGATTTCTTTTCCATTGATCTTATGAGCGCATATGAAAGCCTTGGAAAGATTATCGGAGAGTCTGTGGGAGAGGATCTTGTAAATGAAATTTTCTCAAGATTTTGTGTGGGAAAATAGCCGGAAAGTACATGAAGCGCAGGAGGTAAATGGTCATGGAGAAAAAAAGGCTTGAAAAAAGCTGTGACATAGTGGTTGTAGGAGCCGGACACGCAGGCTGCGAGGCTGCGCTGGCTGCGGCGCGTCTGGGAATGGAAACAGTAATGTTTACCGTCAGTGTGGAAAGTATTGCCCTGATGCCCTGCAATCCAAATATAGGAGGAAGCTCCAAAGGGCATCTGGTAAGAGAAGTGGACGCCCTTGGGGGAGAAATGGGAAAAAATATTGATAAAACCTTTATCCAGTCAAAGATGCTGAATAAATCAAAAGGACCTGCCGTCCATTCTCTGAGAGCCCAGGCAGATAAACAGGCGTACAGCACAGAAATGAGAAAAACTCTGGAAAACCAGGAACATCTGACCATACGGGAAGGAGAAGTAACAAAACTTCTTACAGAAAATGGAGAGATAAAGGGAGTGGAACTGTATTCCGGAGCTGTTTACTGGTGCAGGGCAGTGATATTGTGTACGGGAACCTATCTGAAGGCAAGATGTATCTATGGAGACGTAAGCAACGCCACAGGGCCAAACGGCCTGAAAGCGGCTAATTATCTTACAGATTCCCTCAAGGAGCTTGGAATTGAGATTTTCCGCTTCAAAACAGGGACGCCTGCCCGGATTGCCGGAAATACCATTGATTACTCAAAAATGGAAGAGCAGTTCGGCGATGAAAGGATCGTGCCCTTTTCTTTTTCCACTGATCCTGAGGATGTACAGATTGAACAGAAGTCCTGCTGGCTGACTTATACAAACGAAAAGACCCATGAAATCATCAGAAATAATCTGGACCGTTCCCCTCTTTATTCCGGTGTGATCGAAGGAACAGGACCGAGATACTGTCCTTCTATAGAGGACAAGGTAGTACGTTTTGCGGACAAAAACCGCCATCAGGTATTTATTGAGCCGGAAGGACTTTATACAAATGAAATGTATATCGGCGGAATGTCCAGTTCTCTGCCGGAGGATGTGCAGGACGCCATGTATCATTCTGTTCCGGGACTGGAAAATGCAAAAATCGTAAAAAATGCTTATGCCATTGAATATGACTGCATCAATCCAAGACAGCTTTATCCCACATTGGAATTCAAGAAGATAAAAGGGCTGTTCAGCGCAGGACAGTTTAATGGAAGTTCCGGATATGAGGAAGCGGCCGCACAGGGGCTTATAGCGGGTATTAACGCCTCTATGAAGCTGAAAGGCAGGCAGATGCTGGTATTGGACCGTTCAGAGGCTTATATCGGCGTTCTGATAGACGACCTTGTGACAAAG
>DWVA01000273.1 GCA_019120475.1 Candidatus Blautia intestinipullorum
TTCCCACCGCCGTCTGTATGGCCGAAAGGGGCAATACAGCACTGTTACGGAACATATGCCTGCCGATCACCAGAAATATCTGGAATGGAACGGTGACCGTTTCCGCAAATGGGCTGAGCGGATTGGAACCAATACGTGCAAGGTTGTTCATGCGATTCTTGCCTCCCAGAGGGTTGAGCAGCAGTCCTACCGAAGCTGTATGGGGCTTCTGAAACTGGCAGATAAATACTCTGCTGAGCGTTTGGAAGCAGCGTGCCGGAAGGCGCTTTCCTACACAGCAAGCCCCAGCTACAAGAGTATCAAAAACATCTTGGCAGCCGGGCAGGAAAAGATTGAACCGGAGCTGCAGACTTCAGACTCTGCATCAACTCAGAACAAGCACGCCATCACTCGTGGTGCTGACTACTACAGGAGGTAAGAACCATGACCAATCAAAGCACAATCGACAAACTTATTGAAATGCGGCTGACTTCTATGTCAGATGCCTTTATCACACAGATGGATGATCCCAGGATGAAGGATGTTCCGTTCGAGGATCGCTTCGGCCTTCTGGTCGACATTGAATACAATAACCGCAAGAGCAACAGCCTGAAGCGTCTGATCAAGGGAGCCGGGTTCGATCAGCCGGAAGCTTACATCGCTGATATCAACTATACTTCCGGCCGGAAGCTTAACCGCAGCCTGATCGAACGTCTCGCAACCTGTGAGTACATCACGGAGCACCGGAATCTGTTCATCACGGGTGCTACCGGGAGCGGGAAGACCTACATGGCTTGCGCTTTCGGTATGGAAGCCTGCAAACAGCGCTATAAAACAAAGTATGTGCGCCTGCCCGATATGCTCCTGGAGCTTGATCTGGCGCGTACAGATGGCACCTACAAGAAGGTTCAGGCCAAGTATGCCAACCCCGTCCTGCTCATCATTGATGAATGGCTCCTGTTGAAGCCGACGGAAGCGGAACAACATGACATCCTGGAACTGCTCCACAGAAGACGGAAGAAATCCTCCACGATCTTCTGCTCCCAGTACGATCCCAGCGGATGGTACGACCAGCTCGGTGGCGATGACAGCCCTCTTGCTGAAGCCATCCTTGACCGCATCATGCACGATGCCTACAAGATCAACATCGTTCCGACGGACCCCTCCAACTATCGCTCTATGAGAGAAGTATACGGATTGGATCCGGCGATGAGCGAATAATCGTTAACAGCCAACTGGTGTCCCCATCCTGGAGGTTCTAGTATAAATATTTTTAATTAAATAGACTATATAATCAACCTATGATATAATCTCTATACAGTAACTATGGAGGGCAATATCATGGGAAGAAAAGCAACAACAATAACACTTACTCCAGAGGAACGGTCTTATCTTGAATTACAGACACGTTCCCGTACCATTCAGGCACAGACTGTTTGCAGAGCTCGGATCCTTTTGTTGAAAGCGGATGGTGAACCGATTGATGTAATCGCTGATAAAGTTGGTATCAACCGATGCAGTGTTATGCTTTGCTTAAAAAAGTTTAAGGAGGGCGGCATTGAAAATGCCCTCTCTGATGCTCCCGGCCGTGGTCGCAATCCCGAAATCACAGATGATGAAAAAGCATGGATTATTAACATTGCATGTCAGAAACCTGTAGATCTCGGTTATTCCGCTGAAGTATGGACCAGAGCCCTTCTGACAAAACATATCCATCAGTTTGCAGAAGAAGCCGGTCATATACGTCTTTCAACCATAAGTCAGTCAAAGATTCGCACAATACTTGAAGAAGCCGAAATTAAGCCGAATAAGATCACGTATTACTGCGAAAACCGCGATCCTGACTTTGATCAGAAGATGCATAACGTCCTTCTGGTTTATAAGCAGTTGTCGCTTCAGTTTGACGAAAATGGACAATTATTGCCTTTTCCTGAGGATGAACAGGTAACTCATGTACTTTCCTATGATGAGAAACCAGGCATACAGGCCATTGCCAATACAACGGAGGATCTTCCGCCGGATGAAAATCACAAAACAATCAGCAGAGACTATGAATACAAACGTCTTGGAACTGTTTCCCTGCTTGCCGGGATCGACCTGCAAACAGGAGAAGCGATTCCACTTGTGAGGGATCGGCATAGCAGCAAAGAGTATATAGAGTTCCTTCAGCTGCTGGATTCCAAGTATCCTAAAGAGGATAAAATCCGATTAGTATTAGATAATCTCCAGGTACATACTTCCCAAGAAACGAGAAAATATCTGGCTGGTGTTCCCGGAAGATTTGAGTTTGTATTCACTCCGAAGCATGGTTCCTGGCTAAATCTTGTAGAAGGATTTTTCAGCAAACTCACCCGTCAGTCGTTAAAAGGCATTCGTGTAAAAACGAAAAGTGAGCTGGTGGAGCGAATATATAAATATTTTGAAGAGATCAATGCTACCCCTGTTGTCTATCACTGGAAATATCGACTTGATGAGATCAATCCGAATGAAGAAGCACAGGTTGAAACATTGCCTCTTTAAAAGTCGAGTTAATTAGTGATAACTATACTAGTCTTCAGGATGGCGGCTCCGCCGCAATCATTATCTGTCCGAAACCATGATTTCCTCTTTCCGGACAGGTGATTTCCAAAACACCGGACAGGCGCTTTCAGCGCACCGGTATATTCATCCACCGCTTGATTTAGTCGTCCTTCTCTTTGCTTTCCATCCGGATGTGGCGCAGCTCCCTTTCATCATGGCAAATGCAATAATACTCCTCTTCAAAAACGGCGTTTATCATATAAATCATTCCACCTTTCGTTTAGGATTATCAATTTCCTGACATCCCCTTTTTTATCTGCCTGGAAATAGTTTACTCGTTCGCAGCAGCTTCCTTTACATGCTCCATTACCTGATCAATGGTATTACAGTAATCATTTACCTGAAGCCAGTCCATTTTATCCCGATCCAGCTGGAAGTTGTCTCCCATATTCCGGTACAGGCGTACTTCCTTCAGAGTTCCTCCACTGGCCGTATTTACTATCGGTGCGTATTCGCAGATCACAATCACATCCTTCTCTCCGTCTCCGTTATAATCCTGAAAACTGATAGCAAGAATCTTCAGGAAGGTCTCACGGGAACGGAAATTTCCCTCCATCACATTCGGAAATTCATAAACGGTCTCCCCGTTTTTTACAAGAGCAAAGCTTACGTCCTGCGTGCTGTAAACATTTGTATTCGGCGCATAGGAGGTGAAGGTCACCTGTCCCCAGCTTCCACCCAAATCCGTATCAAAGCTCTGATCATCTATTTTCCAGATATCCTTTGAATCCTGGATACTCTCATCATATACGTTGGAGAGGACCCGGTAACCGTCCCCGTGTCTTGCCAGTGTCAGACGGCTGGGCGGGCAGACAGAAACACCATTTTCCCATCCTCCGGGTACACACTCCAGCTCATAAATTCCTTTTTCCGTCTCCTGTCCGCCGACGCAGGTAAATAGAGTATAATTGGTATCTCCATGCTGATTTACCCAAGCATCCGTCTCTTCCAGATAAGTCCAGTTAAAGGGAGCAGTCATTTCATCCAGAGTACAGCCCAACTTCTCTTCCAGGAAATCATTGATCTGCCCGGTAGTCAGGCGGGTCATATCCGTGTAAATTTCCGAAAGCCCCGTCAGCTTCAGATATGCCTGTTTCTCACTGTCCGTAAGAGACTCCGATTCCATCCCGGCTCCTGTATAGAAAATCTGGTTTAAATCAGCATCTTTCGGGTCTGTGTATTCCGAAAGCAGCAGGCCATAGTTTCCGCTGTTGTCTTCCTGGTCAATCCAGTTTGTGAACGCCTGCAGTTCTCCCCTCTGCAGCTTCCGGGGATAAGAAGCGCTTTCCTTCTGCTCCCAGTCTTCTGTATTTTCCCCTGTCTCCGTATCTTTTTCTCTTGAATTTTCTTCTTTCGGTTCCGCCAGTTGAGCTTTCTCTGTATTCACATCCGGTCCAGGCGCTGTTTCTCCCCCTTTTCTTCCACACCCCGCAAGCATCAGCGCTGCGATCAGCCCCAAAATTCCAAGTGTCCTTATCCCTATAATTTTCTTTTTCATATCAGTTTTTCCTACCTTACTCTATCTATTCTAAAAACGAGCGGATTGGCTTTTTCTCTTGCTGAAATGGATCTCCGCCACCATTTCCATAATCTTCCCATCCTATCTGTTCCGTTCCACGGAACAAAACGTTTTTGTACTCATAATAATAAACTGTCTCCTGCAGAAAGCTATGTACACTGGCTACCATACGGGTTCCATTTTGCTCCACAATATGCTCAGGGCTGTAAAAGAACACACTGCTTAAAAATCCTATTCCAATTGCTACTATAATTCCCCCACAATATATTACGCAAAATGTGGTTCGTAATATTCGAATCCCTCTTGGGCTCTGTTCTTTGTTCTTCCAAAAAAGACTTCTTCCTATCCAAAAGACCAGTATCGCAATTGATATTCCTCCAAACCAGGACAATAGCATCTGCGGAATACTTCGTAACGCTGAATCAGTGGAAACTTCTATCAAACTAACAATAATCCTTACCAGCACAAATACTACAATAGGAATAACACCCCAATATTTTTTACATCTCTCGCCTATCAGTTCATATTTGCTCATTGGAATTCTCCCCTTGTTCCACTGGGAAATTATGTTTAACTTCCCTATCCAATTTAAATCTTTGCGGAAATATTTTTCGTCTTTTAATTTGTAATACTGCTTTCAATTCTTTTTGGCATGTTACTTAAGATCCATTCCTGCGCTTTCTTTTTACATGGCATTGTATTTCCATGTGTAGATACATAACGCATACATTCTTCTGCCATTTGCTTATTTCCGGTTTTATCAAAACATTTACCTAGCAAATACTGACGCTGTACTTCATTGTAAGGATTCTTCCCTTTATATGTTCCTAAAAAAGCTGCTGTCTGCTCATATTTTTGTTCCAGAAACATCTGCTCTGCAACAAATAATTTATGCTTTTTGAATGCAGGAGCAGCCTTTTGGAACAGACTGTTAAATTTATCAGTGTCTAAATGGTAATACGCCTCGACAAGATCCAGATTCATAATTGCCTGCTTATATAAACTACTATTCTTTTTTCCTATCCATTCCTCAGTTAAAAATTGTCTGCATTCCTCCAATTTTGCATTTGAAATCAGTGCCGTTGATAACCTTTGTTGCAACAACATAAAAAGTGATTTCTGAAAGCCCTTGAATTTCAACTTTTTTCCGTAGGCTACTCCGTATTTCATTGTTTCCAGATACATTTCAACATCACACTGTTGCAGAACAATTTCATCAATTTTGATAAGGTCTCTCAGAATTATATAGTATATCCATATTAACGAAAAAGCTAAGCCGACCACGCCACAAAGCACCACCAAATACGGATATGTATATATCCAACCATAATCCCATATAGAAAAGAACAAAAGGGGTTCCTTATGTGGTATTGGATTCCCTAAAAAAAGGCTGACAATTCCTATCATTAAAATATAGGTAACCAGAAGGACTAAAAATCCTTTTGTTCTTCCATGCTTCTGTCGGTCATAAACGTGTTGAATCTGATCTTCTGATCTTTTGTCTAACATATTGTATTTCCTCCGTTCTTCTACAAAATCCCACTTTTCTGCACATCCGTTATCCTATCTCAATTTAATGTCCCCAAAAATCTTGTTCTTCTAATAAATCTGACCCATCTCCCCATGAATAAACAATATGGTATCTATCATCGATTACCTTTTCTGAAAAACTTATCCTGCTATGCTCTACTAATTCAATGATCTAGTTCTTTTCTGGTGCAGCTATATATGACCATTCATTCTTCCGATAAGCAGAATAATAATCTTCCAGGTTATTTCTTACATTCGTAAGATTACTATAAAACGCTGCATATATCAAATCATTTTTCCAAATTGAAGCCAATTATTCTTTGCGTATCCGGTATTGATAGTCTGGTATATCTTCAATGCCATCATTCAAAATTTTGTTTCCCAAGTACTGAAAACTCCCATCCTCAAAAAAACGTACTGTAAGTTCGTGAGTAATAACTGCATCATTACAGATAACCATTTCACATACAGCTTCTACCGCCAACGTCACTGTACCATCTTCATTTTCCCTAATATCAATAACTTCCGGCAAAGAGGTTCCAAAAAATGTTGGTGAATAATTCATACACCCAAGTCTCGCCCAAGGATAAGTCTGACTTTCCTCATCAAACACTCCATATTCCCGGATCTGATCTTCCGTTATCGGGAGATACTCCATAATCAAGTCTTCAAACGTATCCCTTGGAATTCCATTTGGATAGTCCTCTGCATTGAATCTTTCTCCATATTTCATTGTATATAGGTATTCATACATTCCATTGAAATCTAATTCTTCCATATGTGTTACATCCCAATTTGAGCATAAAAGATTATTTCCTTGATACCCTAACCCCTGTACACATCTTTCAGACATTTCTCTCTGTTCTTCTGTCATCGGCTTCACTCTAATTAGATAACTCCCGTCTACCATTTCTGTTACCTCTGGATACTCTGGAACACAAAGTTCATAACAAAACCATCCCTTTTCTGTGTATTCCCACTGTTTGATTCTAGTATAAGAAACATAGGAAATTGATGGCTGATTGTTCCGATTCCAAATTCCTCCAGTAGCCAAAAGATACATATCTGTCCCATCAAAAATATATTCTTTTCTACTAACGCTACCGCTGTAATTTAACTCATAGACGACCGCAGAACCCTTTTCATCGTTCATACAGGCATATAGAAAATCCTCTAGCTTCTTATAATTCTCCATTACCGCATAAGGTTCTGGACTAGTTATAGGATTTCCAGTTTCCATAATTATTTCTTTCATTTGAAGCATGGTTTCGTCTGAAAGCACTACATTAGAAGCGATTCCTTTATCCGCATTTATATAAATATCTTCAATCATTTCCATAATTTCTTTACATTCTTCTTTTGCCAGTTCCCCCGCTTTTTCATCCACAGGCAGATCGTATCCTTTTTCATACACATCCTTTTCATTTATCTCAACAACTGTATCTGAAGAATTGACCTCGGTCTCTGTACTCGATTTACTTGAAGAATCCCCATTTTGGCACGCGCCTAAAAACATCATA